>NZ_JBHYGF010000333.1:0-4779 GCF_051859145.1 Dyadobacter sp. | reverse complement strand
GAACGCAAAAAAAGATATAAGCAAAGCGTGTTAGCATAAGTCATATCCCCAAAGCTGCTTTTACCATATTGGGTTAAATTAAAGAAAGGGAGAAAAACCGTCACGACTTTTGCGCAGTCGTTATCAGCCTGCCTGCCTTAAGCTGTCTAATTCCAATAAGCTTGTACTAAATGCCTTAGAAAGCCGGTATAGACCCGCAACTGAGATGGCTGGATAAAACTGTAAAACTGGTCATGGGTTGTGTGGAATCCCATATAAAAAAGCCAGAAGTTTAAACTCAAATAAGGAATCAGAGCTAACTCATGCTCACTGATTGGATGGCATGCCTGATAACCTTCCAATACAATAGAATAGGCGTCATCAAAAGCCTGCTTGGTCATCCGCCCAGCATAGACCTCTATGGCCAGGTGTTGCCAAAAAGAAGCTAAATCATATACCAGCCAGCCATAGCCCATAAAATCGAAGTCAAAAAAAGTGACTGAATTCCCTTCAAAATGCATGTTTTTGGGCAGCAGGTCAAAATGACAATAGCCAATGGAGAAGTCAGCCGTATCTATTTTCGATATTTTCGTCTCTATCTGCCGGGCTGCTTTCTGCAACCAAAGGTAACTATCCTGATCGTAATCGAAGGCGGACTTTAATCGTTCCAACGGCTTGTAAAGAGTAGTATTAAAATCAAAAAGCCAGCGCTCTCCAGGCAATACAATTGTAGACGACACTTGATGAAAGCGTGCCATTTCATGACCAAATGTGCTTAGCTGGCTACTGCTCAATATCCTCGCTGGCTCACCGGGGGCATAGCTAAAAAGCACCGCATAGCGTGTTCCTTCCACCGCTTGCAGTTGCTGAATAGTCTCCTCCATCAAATCAGTGATTGGATAAGATACTGACACACCTGCCTGTTTAAGGGCCAGTAGCAAGGCTACTTCTGCCTGGACATGTAACAGGTTTCGGTGGGTTGACCGGTAAATCCGGAGAATAAAGCGTCCTTGCGATGAGTCAACCAAATAAGTATCTCCCACACCTCGTACCAGAAATGTGCAGCGAATCATTGACAATGGATAGCGTTCAGCAAGAAAAGTCGTCAGGGCAAGCGGGCAAAGGGATGAATACGTAGCGGGGAAAATTGGTTTCATAGCAGCAAGATAAGTTCTAAGTTCATTGGTCTGTCAGAACAATCCTCCAAAATCCGCTTACCAATATTGGTCACCAGCGTGGCGGCGTCGATAATTTTATTCAGTTCGGCCATAAATCTGTTGTCGTCATACGACTGATAAAGGATGTTATCATATATAAGAACTACAAATTAAAATAGCAATCTAAAAATCTATTTGCATCAATAGTTCTCTCTTCATCGCCTACGGGGTAGAAAGGAGAAGTTTAATTCTTCACTACCAGTTTGATGATCACTGTTTAGCTAAAACCCGCATTTCCACTTAGCGTAATCTTTAATCAAGCCTTAGATGCTCACATACAGGCTAGTATTTATTGAACATTCAAGCCTTTGGCGTTAGGATTACATGCTTAAAACAAAAAAGTATCTGAAATATCCTGAGGAAGCTTCTTTTCCCTTATATAACTGATATACCCAGATGAAAATCAAGATTATTGTATTTCTGCTCCTTACTTTCGGCTGGAGTTGGCTTAACTGGGGTATCGCTTTATATTATTTAAAAAGTGGCTCAATGCAAGATAGCGTAACATACTTCATTAGTTTCTTTTTTATCGGAGCATATGGGCCGACCCTCGCAGCAATTATTACAACTGTTTATTTTGAAGGAGGCACAGGCCTGCGAGCTTTAATACAAAAACTTTTTTTATGGCGGGCATCGCCAAAGGTGTATTTTGCAATTTTTGCCTTGCCAGTTATATTTATGCTATTGGGAATCTATATCTACCATTTGTTTATCGAACCAGTCGGAGATTTTAGTATGAGCAAAATAGCAATAATCCCAACTATGGTTGTGTATGGTCTGTTTGCAGGACCTATGGGTGAAGAACTTGGATGGAGAGGTTTTTTACTTCCTAAACTGTTGGAACGGCATTCTTCAACAAAATCCAGTATAATAATTGGTTTGATCTGGTGTACTTGGCATATCCCTCTTTTTTTCGGGCCTACCGGAGCGCTTATTTCAAATGGAGACATCACCTTTTTGAATGTGTCGATTTATCTGCTTGCAACAATTTGCTTATCTTATCTTTTTACTTACATATCGTCTATAACAAACGGCAGTGTCCTTATCGCAATTTTAACCCACCTTTCTGTGAACGCTAGTCTGCCCATTTTTTTCTTTCCCTATCTGACTTCCTCGGAAAACGTTCTCATTGTATGGAAACTGACAATAATCCCACTTGTGCTTTTCACAGCGTATGTCGGGATTAAGAAACGAAATCGAAGAAGTATAAGAATAAGCCGTACTCATTGCATTTATTAATATGACCAAGTGGCGTAGTTCACTGTTTAACAACTGAGTGATGCTGATCAGAGGGGTTTCGCTTGAATTAACCTAGCGTAAATTGGATTTGCTGTTTAACATATCATGTCGTTATACAACAAGAAAAGATACGCCCAAGGTTTTTGTAAAATGCCAATAATGCTTTGATAGGCAATTTTTTGATATATCAATTTTTCCTTTAGGTATACGATAGGGACCGTAATTACTTTGATTGGTCAGATGATTAATGATTGTGTTATACATCTAGGTTTAATACAGAGAAAGAATATCAATTTATCTGTTTATATCGCCTAGATCGCATTTCAAAGGCATGCTCTGTTCCTTCCAAGACATCACAAATTTCCTTTTTAATAATACTTTGTTCAACTGTGCCTGAACAAACCAGTAATGGGTTCCCTAGAACGCTCCTTTCCGAGACAGCTATCCCTACTTTTGGGGTGATCCGCGCATCATTTTGACTTCTTACTTATGCCGGCCTTATTGCCGTTTTTGTTCAAAAAGCCAATCCATCAGACCGGGCGTGCCAATCACTTTTTCCCAGATATAATGATCTCCATCAGGATATTCGGTGTAGCGGGCCTGTCCACCACCCTTGTTGATGGTTTCAATCATTTGACGGGTTCCCTGGACTGGTACCATTTTGTCCAAAGCACCATGAAAAGCCCAAATAGGAGTTCTGGTAAGTTTGAAAGCAGATCGAGTATCACCGCCCGAACACATCGGTATGGCAGCCGCAAACATACCGGGTCGGGAGCTAATGAAGTACCATGTTCCGAAACCGCCTCCGGAGGTCCCACCTATATAACGTCTTTTAGAATCTATGGAATACTTACCTTCTAGTGACGCAATTGCTTCTAAGACTAGTGAATCTATGTTTCGCCCCCTTGGCATGCCTCCCCAATATTTATACAAAGGGCATTGAGGAACAAAAAGAAAAGCAGGATATTTAATCCGGTTTTCTTCCTTGGAAAGGAACTTTGCCATATCCGATCCATCAACCTGCATTATATTATCATTCCCATGCGCACCTCCATGATGAAGACATACAACGATTGGATATTTTTTATTTGAATCATAATTAACAGGTATCAATAATCTGTAATTCAGAGTTTCTCCCTGTTTACCTAAATAAGTCTTTGCTAAAAATGGCCTGGCTGCTTCCATAGCATGTTGGGAAGCTTCTTTTTGTTCGTCCAGGTTGAGCACATTAAACAGGCCATAACCTCGCCACACTATTAATACTAGACAGACCAGTAATGAAATGTTTAGCCAGTTCCCGTAAATCAATCTCTTCGGGTTATTTTGTTTTTCGCCAATAAGGCGTTTCGACTCGTCCGAAAAATTCAAAATGAAAAGAATGGGAACGAGGCTATATATCCATGCTACGGTAAGATTTAAGTTTTCAAGTGGGATTTTCTTTAAAAGGCTGGAATTTTCAAGATAAAGATGTGACGATAGAGCAATTATAGCGGCAACGCCATATAAAATTCCCGCCCATTTTAACCATGGGCGTGTGCCAGCCTCGGAAAATATCAGACTTATTGACAAAAGGAGATAGGCACCCTGATACCCAAACCTGAAAGGAGGGTATAAGCTTTGGAGTTCTTGGTATCTTGACAGCAAGAGGCAAACCACTAACCCTAGGCTCACGGTGGCTAATGCTGCAATAATGACGGCCCAAAATGAAATCCAATACTTCTTATGATGAAAGTATATTATCAAAAATATGGCTCCTGCGAGGGAAACGATGTGTTCAACGATATACCAGTTTTTAAATGAATTTCGCGTTGCCAAACCTCTTTCTCCGACAAAATCCATCCCCATCCATAGCTGTATGACACGGTCAAAAACTGCCGAAATAACAATGAGAGTAAGAAAGATGTTTGCGAATTTATATATTTTTCTGTCCATGCCACGGCTTTAAACAGGAAAGCTGTTGATATCAAAAAAATACTAATTCTTCTTATTAGTATCTTCCTGCTAACTAGATAATCTTGTTACAGGAGATCGTCTCTGAAAACCCTCGTTCTGCGGGATTTTGAAACAGCTGCAAAATAGATCGTATTTGTATCAAATATCAGTACCAAATTGTCATCCCACAAAATAAAATCCTATTTTTGAAAAATTACCGGATTCGCGGGATTAAAAGACTAACAAATAATGAAAATAGGATATGCGCGGGTTTCCACCCAGGACCAGGTACTGGATATGCAGATCGACGAATTGAAACTTGCGAAATGTCAGCAGATATTTCAGGAGAAGATCTCATCAGGCAAAGAGCGGCCACAGCTCTTGAAGATGCTGGAAATGCTCCGGGAAGGCG
>NZ_JBHYGF010000332.1:0-4799 GCF_051859145.1 Dyadobacter sp. | reverse complement strand
AAAGTCCGGTGAAAAACCCGTTTCCGACAAATGCGAAGATCACCGCATTGGTATGCAGCGGCCTGATGCGGCTGAATGTCAGAAAGGGTAAATCCATGTTGAGGTCGGGGTACACGAGCTGTAAAGCGGCGAGCAGCCCGACGAGCATCCCGATTAACCCGAAGAGGATCGTCGCGATGGCAAAGTCGCGGACGATGCGGTTGTCGTATTGAAACTCATCCAGTTCAACCTGAGCCAGATCAGCGTGAGGAACGTTTGACATTGGTAAAGTAAAATTTAGTAATGCGGTTTATTTGGTTTTTTTCTTGGCAGCAGGCATTTTGTCGTCCATCAGGATGCGGACCGAGGGCGTGTAATCGTCGTCGTAATGTCCTTTTCTGACGGACCAGATGAATGCGCCCAGGAATGCGATGGCAATGGATAAGCTGGCGGCCAGCATCACGAAAATGGCTGTCATGGCGGTGGTGATTTTGATTAATTCCGATGTCCAAAACTACTGGGCGCCGCTCCGCTAAATGATGACGCACGGGAGCAATTCACATGACTTTGGTCAGTTTTTGAGTAAGCGGGCCGCAGCGCGGCTGCTCGTGAAAGTGGTAAATGCGACAATCGTAACCAGGCTGACCGGCATCAGGATCGCGGCGATCACAGGTGAAAGCTGCCCGCCAATCGCGAGCGAAAGTCCGAACACATTGTAAACTACCGAGATACCGAAACTGGCTTTAATGATATTCTGGCCCGCTTTGGCAAGCTTGATGTAGGCGGGCAGCAAAGCGAGGCGGTTACCTTCCAGGATCAGGTCGCAGGAGGGCGAAAAGTTGTTGATATCGTCGGAAACGGCTACACCCACATTACTCTGCCGCAATGCACCGGCGTCGTTGAGGCCGTCGCCTACCATAAGTACGTTCTTTTTTTCTGTTTCCTGCAAATGCCGGATGAACTGCAGTTTCTCCTCAGGTTTTTGTTCAAATAACAAATTGGATCTGTTTCCAAACATAGGTGCGAGAAAGTCCTGGTCTGTGGGTTTATCGCCTGACAGCAGGTAAGTGTCAAAACCTTTGCTTTGCAGTTTGGAGATTGTGAGCGGCAGGTTAGCCCTGTATTTGCTTTTGACCAAAAAATAACCCGGTACCTGCCCGTCAATGGCTAGAAATACCTGCGATGAGCCCGCGGCCTCTTCCGTTTTTGGAAGTCCGACCCATTTTGCTGAGCCGAGTTTTACATCCTGGTCGCCCCATTGGCAGCTGATTCCCGCGCCGGGTATTTCCTGGTAGCCCAATAGTCCCCTGCGGCTCGCTTTTACATCTGACAAAAAATCAACGATAACCCGGCTCAGCGGGTGTGAGGACTGGCTTGCGATTGTTTTGACGATCACCAATTTCTCCGCAGACAATGCGTCTCCGACGAATGCAATCTCCACTTCGCTCGACTTGGTAATGGTACCGGTTTTATCAAAAACCACCGTATCGATCCTCGATAAACGTTCGATGGCGTCGGAGTTTTTCGGGTAGCAACGGTTCTTGCCAAACAATGCGACGAGATTTCCATTGGTGAATGTGGATGAGAAAACCAGACCGCACGGACAGGCTACCAGCAGGCAGGTAGTGAATGCACGGAATGCAGTTTCAGGATTATCATTTACAAAATACCAGAACAGAAAGGTAAGTGAAGCAATGACCAGTACGGTCGGTGAAAAGTAGCGGTTGATCCGCTCGGCCAGGGTGTTGTTCCGGTGTTCCTTTTCACGACTGAATGTATCATTGTTCCAAAGCTGGGTAAGGTAGCTTTGAGACACTTCACGCACTACTTCGAGCTCAATGGAAGGCCCCGTTTGCTTGCCGCCTGCGTAAATGGTATCGCCTTTCTTGCGGTGCAAAGGTTTTGCTTCGCCTGAAACGAAGCTGTAGTCGATCAAAGCTTCGGCACTGAGGAGCACCGCGTCGGCGGGGATCAGCTCCTGGTTGCGCACCAGCAGCTTGTCGCCTTTTTTTAGATCGGTAATGGGTGTCCGCATTTCGGTACCATTGTTTAAAACGGAAACCGCAATGGGAAAGTAGGATTTATAATCCCTGTCAAATGCGATCCCTGCGTAGGTTTTGTCCTGAAAAAAGCGGCCGACCAACATGAAGAAGATCGCGCCGGCAAAAGAATCGAGGTAACCTGGTCCGGTTTCGGTAAATATCTGATATAAGCTCGTGAGGAAAATACATATCAGTGCGAGTGCGATTGGCGCTTCGATGTTCATGTATTTGCCTTTCAATGCATTCCAGGCGGATTTGAAGAAGTCTGCTGCGCAATAAAACAACACAGGCAGGCTCAGCGCCACATTCATGTAACTGAATGTGGCGCGCAAGTCCTGGTCGATAGAGGAGGAGCTAAGGTGGAAATATTCGGGAAAGCTCAGCATCATGATATTGCCAAATGCGAATCCGGCGATACCGATCTTGTACAATTTAATGCGGTTCCACTTGCGGATCCGTTTTCCTTCCAGGTCGTTGAGGCTGATATAAGGTTCGTAACCCACGCGTGTGATCACCGCTGCGAGTTCGCTGAGCTTGATTTTTTCGGAGTCAAAAGTAATGCGGAGCTTCTTTTCGGGAAAGTTGACCACCGAGCTGCGAATGGCGGCATTGAAGCGGTACAACTGTTCGAGCAGCCAGATGCAGGAGCTGCAATGCATTTTGGGAATGTGCCAGTTGACACAGGAAAGTTTCCCATCGGTAAATTCAAGTATTTTAGTAGTTACCTCGGGTAAGTCCAGGTAATCGTATTTACCATCAAAAAAGGAATTGCCGGGAGATATACCCTGTGAGCCGTCAATGGCGTAATAGTCGCAAAGGTCATTTTCTTTCAGCAGATCATATACCACAGAGCAGCCTTCACAGCAGAATTCGTGCTCGTCCAGAAAGATAACTTCGCTTTTCAGATCTTCCCCGCAGTGATAGCAGGTATGTTTTTCAGCCACTTCCCGCGGTGGCTCCATTACGGATTTGCTCATGGTCTTCTTTTTTACCGGAACAAAATTGGAGCATCACGCAAAGGAAGCGGCTGACTGGCCTTATGCCAGAAAATGATTTTGGTCAGGAATTACATCGTCTTCCCGTTAGGCAGCACAAAAGCACGCCCTTTATTCTGGTAACCATGAATTCCATTGCTGATAAACAAAACGACCGACATTGCGATCGCGTAGTAAGCGATGGTTTGCTCATTGTCCCAGTTGGCAACCGCCACCGCGATCAAGCCCCAAATTCCTACTATCGCCGATTCCCGCAGGTTGCGAGTCCAGGTAAGATAAAGGTACACGAGCCCGGCAATCGTAATCATAATCAGCGTCCAGGTCACTTCCGAAAGTCCGAAGCGGTTCCATTCAATCTTGGTCAGGAAGGCCGCAGCATTAGCAACCAACGCGAGCAAAATCCAGCCTGTGTACAATGCAAAAGGCCACCAGAGCAATGCTACTTTCTTAAATGAAACCAGCTCCATTTCCATTCTTGTATTAAGAATGATCTGGATCAGGAAGAATAGTAAGGCGCACATAATGAGTACGGAAACGCCTGTGTAATCGTATAGCCAGGCGACAATCCACAGACAGTTGGCCACGCAGGTAAGTACAAACAGCCAGCCGATATTCGCCACATCGGGATCAGGTTGTTTGTTGTTAAATAGGCCGCGGCTCTGGTAAACTATAAACCCTGCCAGACTGATGTAAATAATTCCCCAAATTGAAAATGCGTAGCCTGCCGGGGTAAAAAGGTTCTGGTATTCACCGGACACACTCGCCATCGTATTTCCATTGAAAACACCTGTGTTGGAAAGGTAATTGACGAGTATGGTAACGAGTAATGCAACGATATTCGAGATTTGAAGCGTCCTTTTCATAGGATATTCACGTGTTTCAAGTTGTTTCGAAAACCCCTAATAAAAAGATGCCAGGGAATCTGTGGGCGGTTGCTTTTAGCACTTTTATACTTCGGCTTTCGGCTATCGGCAATCGGCTTCTTTTGAATTGCGATGTCAGGAGCTATCGGCTAACAGCCGAGAGCTGATAGCCGATAGCCGATAGCCAAAAACTATTCCTTAACAATCTTGAAAACTTCTCCGCCGGTTGTTCTGATCAGGTAAACGCCCATTTGAAGGCCGCTGACGTCGATTTTGTTAGTGCCAGTTTGTAGTTTTTGCACTTTCAGGTTTCTACCCGATAAATCTGTTAATGTGAGCGTTTCCTCTTCTTTAACCGCATTTTTGACGATAACAAAAACTTCTCTCCTTGCTGGCACTGGGTACACGGAAGAAGGTTCTGGTCTTTTGTCGCTGCTCAGTGTGACGATCTTGCTGAAAGTGGTAGTCCCATCCAGATCCGTTTGACTGATGCGGTAATAGGCTGTTCCGGTTAGTGGCAAAGCTTCATTGAAACGGTACTCGTGCATTCCGTCACCGATACCTTGCAGCTGCCCGATTACTTCGTAGCGCCTTGCGTCCATGCTTTTGTGAATGGAATAAGAGGCTACGTCAGCTTCCTGCACTTTCCAGGAAATCACCGGCTGGCCTTCCACATTGAGCGCAGCGCGGACGGACACCCAGTGTACCGGAAGCGAGCTCGACTGTGTTTTGATGAAGAAACCGCTGAAACCTGTAACATCAAAAGTGATTTCCCAACGCTGGGCTGCTGCATTCCAAACAATCGATTCGTCGGCAGGATCGATGGTGACAGCGGCGCCGTCGTAGCTATCGGGAAAGCCGGTATCGTTGTTGCTGGTTCCGCTCCGTTTTTCAATCCGCAGATTGGCAATGCGCTCAGC
>NZ_JBHYGF010000331.1:0-4813 GCF_051859145.1 Dyadobacter sp. | reverse complement strand
AAACGCGGAGGCTGACCTGGGCGGAGGTGAAAAAAGGATCGCGGCCCAGCACCAGAAAGGCAAGCTCACTGCCCGCGAAAGGATCGCTGTTCTTGTAGATGAGGGTACATTTCAGGAGATTGGCAAATTTGTAACCCACCGGAGTACCGATTTCGGTCTGGACAAAGAGCATTACCTCGGCGATGGCGTGGTAACCGGTTATGGAAAAATCAATGGCAGATTAACTTACGTTTTTGCGCAGGATTTTACCGTTTTCGGTGGCTCGCTATCGGAAACACACGCCGAGAAAATCTGCAAGCTGATGGATCTGGCGATGAAAAACGGGGCTCCATTGGTTGGGTTAAACGATTCGGGCGGCGCGCGCATTCAGGAAGGTGTACTTTCGCTTGCAGGCTATGCGGATATATTTTACAAAAACACCCTAGCTTCCGGCGTGATCCCGCAGATATCTGCTGTAATGGGGCCCTGCGCGGGTGGCGCTGTATATTCTCCCGCAATCACGGACTTCATTTTAATGGTTGAAAATACAAGCTACATGTTCGTAACGGGCCCGAATGTAGTCAAAACCGTGACGCACGAAGAGGTAACTTCCGAAGAGCTGGGCGGCGCGATGACGCACGCTTCCAAATCGGGCGTAACGCATTTTGTTTCTCCCAATGAAGTTGAATGCCTTTTGGCAATCAAAAAATTACTGAGCTACGTCCCTCAAAACTGCGAAGACGATGCGCCGAGATTGCATTACGACGCTCAAAACGAATTGCGTCCCGCATTAAACAACATTATCCCGCCCAGCTCAAACCAGCCCTATGAAATGCGGGAAGTTATTTCCGAATTGACCGACGAAGGCAGCTTTTTTGAAGTGCACGAACATTTCGCGGAAAACATAGTGGTGGGCTTCGCGCGGCTGGCGGGGAGGAGTATTGGTATTGTGGCCAACCAGCCTGCTGTATTGGCTGGCGTGCTCGACATTCACGCAAGTACCAAAGCAGCCCGGTTTGTGCGTTTTTGCGACAGTTTTAACATTCCGCTGCTCGTACTCGAAGATGTACCGGGCTTCCTGCCGGGCACGGACCAGGAATGGAATGCGATCATCACAAACGGCGCCAAGCTGCTTTATGCATTCTGTGAGGCAACGGTGCCGCGCATTACGGTGATTACGCGCAAAGCATACGGCGGCGCTTATGATGTGATGAACTCCAAACACATTGGCGCGGATATGAACTTTGCCTGGCCAAGTGCAGAGATCGCGGTAATGGGCGCAAGCGGCGCGGCTGAGATTATCTTCAAACGGGATATCGCCCAAGCTGAAAACCCGCAGGAAAAGCTGGCTGAGAAAGTCGCTGAGTACACGGAAAAATTTGCAAATCCTTACCTGGCAGCGAACCGGGGCTACATTGACGAGGTAATTTACCCCGAACAAACCCGTGAAAAGCTGATCGCCGCATTTGAAATGCTGGAAAACAAAGTGGACGTACTGCCGCGCAAAAAGCACGGTAATATCCCGCTCTGAAAACCGCAACTTTTCACATTCCGGTAAATACTGTTTGTATTCCCATAAAGCGCCGCACAGTTTTGGTCTCTTCTGATTATTGACCTAAATTGAAGGCGCTTACTAGTCTATTTTCTTCCTAAATCACCTTAATCAATGAAAGAACAAAAAGGAACTTCTGCATCCAGAAGGAACTTTATCAAAGGCTCCGTTGCAACGATAGCCGCATTTTCTATCGTTCCCCGCCACGTTTTGGGTAAAGGCTTTCTTGCGCCCAGCGACCAGCTTACCAAGGCCATTGTAGGTACCGGCTCCATGGGCCGCGGCCACATTCCTTATGCAGGGACAAAGGTAGTCGCGCTTTGTGATGTGGATAAAAAGCACTTGGCTACGGCAGTGAGTATGGTCGACAAAGGCGTGAAAACCTTTTCCGACTACCGCGAGCTGATCCAGCTGCCCGAAGTGGATATTGTACACGTGGCTACCCCGCCGCACTGGCACGGGATCATCGCAGCCGACGCGGCCCGCGCGGGTAAAGATGTCTGGTGTGAAAAACCGATGACGCGCACGATTGGCGAAGGAAAACGTTTGGTGGAAGCAGTTCAGCAGCACGGGCGGATTTTCAGGCTGAATACCTGGTTCCGCTTTCAGGATAATTTTTACGGAATGCGCACGCCGGTTCAGCCCATTAAAAAGCTCGTACAAAGCGGCTTGCTGGGTTGGCCATTGAAGGTTACCGTAAGCAAGCACACCGGTTTTGACTGGAAGTTTTATTGGGTTGGAAAAACAAACAATGCACCCCAGCCGGTACCAGCCGACCTCGACTATGAAATGTGGCTCGGACCTGCACCTTACAAACCGTACAGCGAGCACCGCGTTCACCAGACTTTCCGCGGTTACTGGGATTACGACGGCGGCGGACTCGGCGATATGGGCCAGCATTACCTGGATCCTATTCAGTATTTTTTGGGGAAAGACGATACCAGTCCCGTGAGCGTGGAAGTGGATGCGCCTCAGCAGCATACCGAAGCAGTAGGTACCTGGCGCCGCATTACTTATACTTATGCAGATGGTTGCCAGATTATCCTGGACGGAGAGGCGAAAGATGAAAAAGTAGCTTATATCGAAGGTCCGAAAGGCAAATTGTACCCGAATTTTGAATCAGATATCCCGGATCTAAAAAAGAAACTGGCTGCATTCCCTGACCCTGAACCACAGGTGACCGATTTTGTGGATGCAGTGAAAAACCGCAAGAAGTTTGCATTGAATGAGGAAAACGGCCACCGTTCCTGCACGATCGTGAATATGGGACTGGCTGCGCTTCGCCTCGGTCGCTCATTGAAGTTTGATCCTGAAAAACAGGAGTTCATTGATGACGAAGGCGCAAACCGCCTGATCAACCAGCCAATGCGCGGGCCCTGGACCATTTAGTCCGGTGTTTTTCAAATATCTGTATCCTGAAACCAATACCTTTTAAGCTGCCGGTCTACGCGACTGGCTTCTCCAACATGAAGAAATTTATTTACTCCATACTCGCATCGTCCCTGCTCGCTTCGCAGGCGATTGCGCAAAGTGATGCGTCGCTTACCAGCAAAATTGAAGGTCTGATTTCCAAATTGCCTGCTCAAAACGCAGCCGGGTTAAACAAGAATATGGCAGAACTGGAACAGCTCGGCAAACCTGCATTGGTACAAATCGCAACGATGCTTACGCCGCTGGGCAAAGGGGATAATACCAAAATCCAGTACGCACTCGGCGGCTTTACTTACTACGCTTCGCAGGCTGGTAAAGAAACGGCCAGAAAAGCCGCGTCGGAAGCTTACAGTGAAGCTTTGGGAAAAGTAAATGATCCCGACAGCAAAAATTTCCTGATGTATCAGCTGCAAACAGTCGGCAAAGATGAATCAGTTGACGCATTGAAATCTTACCTGGGCGATGAGCGGCTTGCTGGTCCGGCGGCGCGCGCACTGGCGAGAAACGGATCGAATGCAGCAGGTACCGCATTGTTCCAAGCGCTGGGGAATGCAAAAGGTGCAGCGCAGATCGCAATTACCGCGGCGCTTGGGGATACCAAATTCAAAGAAGCTGCTCCTGAAATTGAGAAAACAGCCACAAGCCAGGATCTCGCATTGCGTAAGGTTAGTTTGTACGCGTTGTCAGAAATTGCGGTACCTTCTTCGGAACAAATCTTAATGCTGGCTGCGCAGAAAGCACTTTACGGTTACGATGAAAGCGACGCAACTGCTGTGTACCTTAAATACCTCGCCAACTTAGCCAAAAGCGGGAATGCACCGATTGCTGAAAAAGCGGCGCTCGCATTGATCAAAAACACGCCTGATCCGAAGCAGGTGGGAACAAGATCTTCTGCATTGAAAATCTATTCGGATAGTAAGAAACGCGAGTCGGTACCTGTGCTTGTGAGTGCGTTGAAAAGCACCGATCCTGAATACCGGGCGGCTGCATTGAAGTTGGGACAGAAATATTTAATGGCAAATGGGGCAGCTTCCTGGCTCGCAGCTATGAAAGGTGCACAAACCGAAGTGCAGGCTGAGATCATCACCATGCTCGGCCACGCCAACTCGCAGGATGCATTGCCGGCAATACAGAAATCGCTTACATCAAAAGATACCAGGGTAAAAAATGCGGCGATTTGGGCTGCGGGTAAAATCGGTCAGGAAAGCAGTATACCGGCTTTGATCAATGCAGCTAAAACTGCCAATGCAGCTGAAATTAAAACAATTAAGAGCAGCCTGCTTACCATTAAAGGTGCCAGCTTGACAGATCAGATCGCAAAAGCATTACCTGCACTTCCCAACCCGGCAAAGGCTGCCATGATCGATGTTTTGGCTGCGCGGGCGGCCAGTGCGAAGCTCCCGGTTGTTTCCGCACAACTAAAAAGTACAGACCCGGAAGTGCGTAAAGCGGCATTTGACGCATTGAAGTCGCTTGCTGAACCGAAAGATTTGGCTCAGCTTTTTACATTGCTGAATGCTGAAACTGCGCCTGCCGACATCACTGCTGTTCAGAATGCGATCAGTGCAGTTGTAAAAGGATCTGGTGATAACAATTCGCAGACGGAGCTGGTTCTGAAACAAATGCAAGCTGCATCGGCTGAAAAGCAAGGTAATTACCTGCCTGTTCTGGCTACAATAGGTGGCAAAAAAGCGCTGACTTCGGTTGTTTCTTCTTATGAAAAAGGAGACGCAGAAATGAAGAAAGTGGCGATCAGCTCGCTGGCTGCGTGGTCGGATGCAAACGCGGCGAAGGAGTTGCTGGCTATTGCGAAGAAGACTTCTGACAATGGAGAATTTGAGGCTGCATTTA
>NZ_JBHYGF010000330.1:0-4827 GCF_051859145.1 Dyadobacter sp. | reverse complement strand
CCTTTTCTGAATTGATCCCAAAAACAGAGTTCTTCTTCTTGCTTGTAGCGTAGGTGAGCCATTGTTTGGAAAGGATTTTGATTGGGGTTAGGAATTGAGATGTAATAATAAGGGTCATTATAACACTTGTAAATATATTTATAAAAAAACGTATTTAAAAAATATTTTCGCGAGAAAATTATATTTCAAAGTTTAATGTTGCTATTTCTTGATTTATGTAACTTATTGCGTACTTAATGGTACAAAATGGAAGTTTTTACCATCAAAAAGGCCTTTATCGCTCAATTTCAATGCAGGTATCACAAGTAGCGCCATAAAGGACAAGCTCATAAATGGCGATTTCAAGGTTGATTTCACCTGGTCTTTTACAAATCGATCGATTTCAGTATAGGCAGCCGCTACTTTGTAACCATCCTCGTCGCTCATCAGTCCCGCAATTGGCAATGCAAGCAACTGCTCTTCCCCAGCTCCGACAGCAGATACGCCGCCTTTTGCATTGATGATCAGGTTTACCGCTTTCGCAATTGCCTCGTCACTGGTACCCACAGCGATAATGTTGTGTGAGTCGTGGGCAACAGAAGAGGCGATAGCGCCGGATTTAAGGCCAAAGTTCCGGATCAATGCGACGGCCGGTTTGGTGTCCGTGTAGCGGTTTACCACAGCTATTTTCAGGATATCCTTATCAATATCAACTGCAATTTGTCCGTTTTCCACCTTTACTGCCGCGTTCAATTCACCGGTAATCAACTGACCATCATACACCTCAATTACCCTTACTCCGGTTTCGTTTTCTTTGCTGTCTGTGTGTAAGCCAAATTCCTCTGCATTTTTAAAGCTGCATTCAAAATGGTTTGGGTGCGCGCTTCTCAGGTCCGGAATCAGCGTCTTGACATTTTCAGCCACAATTTCTCCATTGATCCTCGTTTCGAGAATCCGGAAGTCAGTCAGATTATTTACCAGGATCATATCAGCAGGATCGCCAACTTTTAGCAAGCCGACCGGCAGGTTGTAATGCAGCACGGGATTGATACAAGCGGCGAGCAGTACATCCCACAAATTGTAGCCAAGCGCAAGTGCGCGTTTGACGAGTACATTAATATGTCCCTCAACCAGGTTGTCGGGATGCTTGTCGTCCGAGCAAAACATCATGAATTCCGGGAAGTCGCCGACGAGCGGGATCAATGCGTCAAAGTTACGCGCCGCACTTCCTTCGCGGATCAGGATTTTGACACCATAATCGATTTTCTCACGGGCCTCCTCATACGTAAAGCATTCATGGTCAGTGCTGATCCCGTTTGAGGCATACTTTCTGGCAGCTTCTCCCCGCAGTCCGGGCGCGTGACCGTCTACTACCTTATTATAATGCTTCGCCCAGGCGATTTTCTGCATCATATCGGGATCTTCATTCAATACGCCCGGAAAATTCATTACTTCCGCCAGGTAGCCGATTTCAGGTTTGGCCAGCAGCTCACCTACCTGCGCCGCGTCTATTGTCGCGCCGGCTGTTTCAAAAGCAGTTGCCGGAACGCAGGAAGGTGCGCCGAAACAAAACTTGAATGGTACCCGCTTGCCGTCTTCAATCATAAAATTGACGCCGGGCAGCCCAAGTACATTGGCAATTTCGTGCGGGTCAGAAACCGTAGCCACGGTACCATGCACAACCGCCAGCCTGGCAAATTGCGCGGGCGTAAGCATGGAGCTTTCTATATGTACGTGTGCATCGATGAAACCCGGCAAGGCGTAAGGCAAGGCAGGATTTTCTTCACCTGCGTTTGCAATGCGGACAATTTTGCCGTCTGCGATTTCCAATTCGGCGGCGTAAATTGATTTCTCTTGTATATCAACAATATTGACTTTCATCATGCGGGATTGAGATTGTTAAGGTGACCAGAAATCGGGATCTTCCTGAATTCTTTCTGATAGTGCATCGGACTTTTTCCGGTATGCAGCTTAAAGTACTTATTGAAATTGGCAAAGTTGTTAAACCCGCTTTCGAAACATACCTGGGCAATGGGCAGCTTGGCTTCGGAAAGCAGCTTGCAGGCGTGACCAATGCGCAGTTCGAGTAAAAACTGCGAGTATGTTTTGCGGCTGCGACTTTTAAAATACCGGCAAAATGAATGCGGACTGATATTCGCTACTTCCGATATCTCCTCAATGGATATTTTCTTTTGGAAGTTACTGAGAGAATATTGGTAAATGTGATTGATCCTGTCCGTGTCAAACGGATCGTATTCATGAAGATTGGGTGTGTCCGTCAGCAATTCCACGCCGGTGCAATGCGACAAACTTTCGAGGATTTGCAGCAGTGAGATAATGGAGTTTCCATTAGTTTGATTTAACAGATCTTTCAGTAGCTTTTTGACAGTCTGCGTTCCCGCGCCTGAGATTTTCATACCTAACCTGGCTTTTACAAGCAGTTCTGAAATGGACTTGTTTTCAGGGAGTTCAAGAAAGGATTTGCCAAAGATATCCTCTGAGAAGTGTAATACGGTAGCTTGTGCGTATAGCTGGCTTTCACGATCAAAATACTTTTCATCACACCGCCAGTAATGCGGCAGGTTTGGACCGATCAGTAGCAGGTCGCCATTCTGGAAGCTGCTGATATTATCACCGACAAACTGGGTTCCAGAGCCTTGTTCAATGTGGATCAGTTCAAGCTCCGGGTGATAATGCCAGCGGTTGTAAAAGTAGAGTACCACGTCCTGCCGGATGCTGAAAGATTTTTGCAAACCTTTGGGTACTTTGAGCAGCTGCGGTTTCATAAATTATTACAGGATTAATCCTTAAATAAGAAATATATGCCAATATAGTTGAATAATTTGCTACGATATTCATTTCTGATATTGATATATTATGTTGTTTTGTTTCAAGATTTCAATATCATCCACCATCCTGATCTGTATTAATAATCGTTAAATTATGGCTTCACAGCTTTTGAAAATACATCCTTCTGACAATGTTATAGTTGCTCTCCGCGATTTGCCGGCCGGGGCTCAGGTGAATTGGGACGGTGCCGATTACGGGTTGCAATACGGGGTTTCGGCCAAGCATAAGTTTGTAACGGAAGATATAGAAACAGGCGGCGCTATCATTATGTACGGCGTGCTGGTAGGTCGCGCTACACAGCCGATCAAAAAGGGAGAACCGATTACAACTTTTAACCTCAAACACGACGCGCACGATTACAGTACCGCCAAGCGTCAGCCTTATTCATATATACAACCTGATACGAGCAAGTGGGTAAACCGTACTTTTAATGGTTATCACCGGGAAGACGGGCGCGTAGGTACCTATAATTACTGGCTCGTGCTGCCGCTGGTTTTTTGTGAAAACCGCAATGTGCTGATCATGAAAGATGCATTTGAGCGGGAGCTGGGCTACGCGCAAACTGACATTTACAGAGACCAGGTAAGAGAGTTCCTGCATTTGTACCAGGCGGGCGATATGCGCAGGATCAAAAATCTGGAAACGTTCGTGGATGCGCCGGTGCAAGCCAAGAAAAAGCCGGAGCGACCATTTGCCAATGTGGATGGCGTGAAGTTCCTTACCCACGAAGGCGGCTGCGGCGGTACCCGCTTTGATGCCAATACATTGTGCGCACTTTTTGCAGCTTACGCAGTGCACCCGAATGTGGCAGGGATCACCGTTCTGAGCCTCGGCTGCCAGAACTCGGAGCTGAAAACGCTGGAAGATGAGATCAAAAAACGTGACCCGCATTTCAACAAACCATTTTTTGCATTCGAACACCAGAAAGGGACCGAGTACTCGCTCATGTCGGGTGCTATTAAGGAGACTTTTATGGGTTTGACCAAAATCAATGAATTCGAAAGGTCGCCTGCACCATTGTCGAAACTTTCTGTTGGGCTGAAATGTGGCGGCTCAGATGGATTTTCTGGTATCTCGGCGAACCCCGTGCTCGGACATTTGTCCGACCTGGTTGTCGGTTTAAATGGACAAACTTTACTGGCTGAATTTCCGGAGCTGAATGGGGTAGAGCAGGAGCTGCTCAATCGCTGCGTGACGGAAGAAAAAGCAGCCAAATTTGAAAAGTTAATGCGCGACTATGCGGGCAAAGCCGAGGCAGTCGGTTCCGCATTCGCATTCAATCCTTCACCCGGAAATATCAAAGACGGACTGATTACCGACGCGATCAAATCTGCTGGCGCGGCGCGGAAAGGCGGAAATGCATTTATTTCTGATGTTTTAAATTATACCGAAAGGGCTACGGAATCGGGCTTGCAGCTGGTTTGTACACCTGGTAATGACGTGGAAGCAACCACGGGACAAACTGCGGCCGGCGCGAATATCATCCTTTTCACAACCGGACTGGGAACACCGACAGGTAACCCGATCTGTCCGGTGGCAAAGGTGGCGACGAACTCGGCTCTTGCCAACAGAATGCCGGATGTGATCGACTTTGACTGTGGACCTGTTGTAGATGGAACGCAAACGATCGAGCAGAATGCAGAAGCATTGCTGGAATACGTCATCAGCGTAGCCAGCGGAGAGCTTACCAAGGCGCAGCAACTTGGTCAGGATGATTTCATTCCCTGGAAAAGAGGAGTGTCGCTCTGATCACAGATTTGATCCAAAAAACAGCAATTCAGGGTATATCTCTTTAAAAAAGACCTTTTTCTTTTATACTAATACTAAATGCATGTTTGATTTAAGTGGAAAAACAGCGCTGGTAACTGGTGGCGCGAGCGGTATCGGGTTAGCCATTTCACGGACTTTCGCAAAGCAGGGTGCCACAGTGCATATTCTGGAATTGAATATCGATTTGGCCAAACAGGTTGCCAGTGAGCTTGTTGCAGATGGCGGAAA
>NZ_JBHYGF010000329.1:0-4849 GCF_051859145.1 Dyadobacter sp. | reverse complement strand
CTGATATTAAGTTTGTGTTAATAATAGCGCGATACATGTAATGTGAACATCACATCCTCTAATTTCGAATTGCGTTTTAATCCTACTAGCAATGAGCACCACTAAATCCGCTGTATCGGCACCGAAAGTACTTGTAGTGGATGATGACTCCGATATCGTCGAGCTTCTCGAATATAATTTAACCAAGGAAGGCTACTCTGTTCTCACAGCATCGAACGGGAAGAAAGCAATTGAAATTGCAAAAACTTTTACCCCGGACCTGATTCTCCTGGACATTATGATGCCGCAGCTTGACGGCATTGAAACCGGAAGAATCCTTCGCCAGAATCCTGACATCAAAAATACTTATATCCTCTTCCTGACTGCGCGTTCCGAGGAGTATTCGGAGGTAGCTGCATTTGACGTGGGCGCTGACGATTATATTACCAAGCCGATCAAGCCGCGCGCGTTAATGAGCCGCATTAATGCATTGTTCCGCCGGGAAGCTCAGAAAGCTGAGTCAGGAGATACTATTGATATACTCGACCTTTCGATTAACCGCAAGAACTATACGGTAACCCAGGCGGGTGAAAAAGCGATTGTATTACCTAAGAAGGAATTCGAATTGCTGTTTTTCCTTGCTCAAACACCCAATAAGGTTTTCAGCCGCGACGAGCTGCTCCAAAAGATCTGGGGAGCCGACATTTATGTGCTTGAACGCACAGTTGACGTACATATCAGAAAGCTAAGGGAAAAATTAGGCGATCAATACATAAAAACTTTGAAAGGCGTAGGCTATATGTTCAGTAACGAGCTTGCATAAAGCTTACTTCTGAACACTGAGCGAATCTGCTTCGACCTGATCATCCTTTTGTTTGTTCTTGTCCTTCCTGCGTCGGAAAGCGAGCTTGATATTCACCTCGCCTTTCTCGTCGATTGCGCGGAGGAAAATCTTCGAGCCGTCTTTTTTCTCCTTGTTATTAGGATCAAGTACGTAGGTAGAATCCCGCTTTTTAAGGTTGCTTAGCGGGATCTGAATATTCATATCCGTTTTGTTACCAAAACTGTAAACACCGTCCAGGTAAAGTGTGAGCACATTGGATTCGATCTCCATGGGCGCAATCTGGATTTCCTGACCTACCAACCTGATATTATTACGTATAGGAGCAAACTGAACGCGCTCAAAATTACGCTTCTTGAAAATAAGCCGCTTCATTTTCATGAAAGGCTCGAAATTGATAATGTACCCGTTTGAAAGGTCAAAGGACAGCTCCCCGCGCATGGTCGCCGGCACTAAACGGACATTATTGTTCAGGTTGGCCTCGAACTTGAAGTCAGTATTGAGAACACCCTTGATGTTATCACTTGTAATGGCTTTCTGACCAAAATTATCGAAGGAATAAAATACGGAATGCACATCTGCATTGACGATCTTTCCCTTCACCGCCATTCGCGGCAGCTGTCCGCGACCGGAGTTATCCATATTCCCCGCTATCCGCATACTACCCTTTCCAAATGCCTTCATCACGAAATACTCGATCCTGACTGCATTATCTTTAATTGTAAACTCACCCTTCACGTCCCGTGCGGTAAACTGGCGGTATTGCAGCTCTTTGGTATCCAGTTTAGCAGTGATTTCCATTTGATCGATCGCATTATCGAGCAGCTGTGATAATCTTAATTTCCGACGCTTGTTTTCCGGCGCATTGGTTCTCGCAGCAAACAGGTTTTCCAGCCAGTTGAGCTTCCATTTCGGGATATTAATATCCACAGTAGCGCGCAAAGGCTTGCGCGAGCCAAAGAGATAAGGTAACAGGTCAATCAACTTTCCGCGCATGTAGAGCATATTCTGCCCGTCGGAGAAATGCAAATCCTGGAACACGACCGCTTTTTCATTGAAATTGAATTCGCCATCGATCTTGGAAAGATGTACTTTCCGCGGCAGGTAATCCATTGCAATATTATTGACGATTGCCCTACCGGTTATTTTCCCGTCAAACTTGTCTTCCCGGGCATTATAGAAATTTTTTAAACTTCCATTGAAATGAAAATCAATCCTGGCAGTTCCTTTTTTGAAAACGTACCTGTCCGGATCGAGCAGCGAGCCCAGGTTAGTGGAGTCCGCCAGTACATGCCCTTCGAGCACAGCCCGGGGAGACCTGAAATCTTTAACCGAAAACTTAAAATGAAATGGTATTTTCTCAAACAGACCCGTGATTTTAGGCGCTGTTAAAGCTGAATTGCGTACATCTGGAATACGCGAAGTATCGGCCTGGTTTGTAAATGTTCCAAAAGCTTTGATCTGCCTGAGTGTTCCTACGGGCAGGTCATATTTGAATGTATCTGTTTCAAATTTCACGTCTACCCGCGGCTGCACTGCGGAAAGCTGGCCAGCTACATTCACCTTCGTATCTACTTTGGCTTTAACGCCGAGGGAGTCAATCTGGCTCCGGAGTTTTCTGGTTAACAGCGGCAATGCATTGTCCACTTCAATCTGATTGGCAGAGAAGTTCATTCTGAATTTCCTGATCGTATCTGAAAAGTCAAACTCTCCATTGATGTTGATTTTGTCGTGCGTGGCGCTTTCCAGGATCGAGGGATATATTTTTAACTTCTTGTTTTCACTATCAAATGCAAGCGAAAGATCCAGGCTGGTTTCCTGGTTGATGAGAAATCCGCCTTTCTCGGGCTTGAAAGTAAGTCCCCTGAATAAAACAGCGCCTTTGAAACTGGAATTAGACGTGCTGTCAGTGACTGTGACAATATTCGTAGCGTCATGGAAAAGCGCACCGTAGTACTTTTTCTTAACCGAATCGGCAAACATCACCCCGAAATTGATAAAACGGAGGTGGCCAAACTTTTCAACTATATTGTTGCTACCCGACTTTTTCTTCTTGTCTTTTCCTTCTCCGGATTGAAAGATCGTCAGGTTGGAATATCCATTGCGCATGGTAAACAGGTTCAGCGAACCATCCTGCAACACCAGGTTTTTGATTTTGATATTTCCCTTATAAAAACCTTTCAGATCCAACGCAACATGGATCAGCTCAGCTTCCAGAAAAGGCTTTTGGTGCGTGGTAAAAAGGCTATCGGTAAGCCTGACCTTGGATAATGTAAAATTCAATCCTAAACCGCCGTAGAAAGGGCGGAATTTGAAGTCTTCTATTTCGAGGGTTCCATTCAGGTTTTCATTCACGAGCTCCTGAACACTTCTGAATATTCTTTCCTTATTTCTGTCCACCCATATTTCAACTGCTGCAAACATGAAAACGGCACAGAGGACAACAATTCCAAAGATTTTCAATACTCTTGCAAACATGAAACGAGGGGTTTAACGCAATTGCTCTTAGCAGGATAGCATCGTAGCGCCGGCTGCAGCAATATACATCCATTAATAACGTGCCAGCCTATATTGCTTCAACCAAGTGAGGCATCTTAAAGGTTCACCTTCGCTATTCAAGGCAAAAAATCGTAGTTTTGCCGACTCTTTCTGAGATCAGTTTCATATAGTCAAACATATCGCAGCAACAATGCTACTAAGCGAACAGGAAATATTGCGCCGCCAAAAGCGCGAAGAGTTGATAAAGCTGGGGATCGAGCCTTACCCGGTTGAGGAGTTTGTGGTGAACACATACGCAGGGGATATCCTTAAGAACTACGAGAACAATAAGATCGACTACAAAACTGTGTCAATGGCCGGCCGGCTGATGGGCTTCCGCGTTATGGGAAGTGCAGCGTTTGCCGAGTTTCAGGACAGCACAGGTCGCATTCAGCTATATTTCAGAAGGGATGATCTTTGTCCCGGAGAAGATAAGACCCTGTACAATACGGTTTTTAAGAAACTGCTGGACATCGGTGACATCATTGGAATTACCGGGTTTGTATTCACTACACAAACGGGCGAGATTTCTGTCCATGTGCAGGAGTTCAAGATTTTAAATAAATCTCTCCGCCCGCTGCCAGTTGTAAAGCGCGACGAGGAAGGTAACATTTACGACGGTTTTACTGACCCGGAACTAAGGTACCGCCAGCGCTATGTGGATCTGATCGTGAACCCGGAGGTACGTGATATCTTCGTCAAACGCGCCAGGATTATCACGACAATGCGGTCGTACTTCGACTCAAATGGCTGGCTGGAAGTGGAAACCCCGGTACTGCAATCCATTCACGGAGGCGCAGCTGCGCGGCCATTTGTCACGCACCACAATGCACTGGATCTTGGATTATACCTGCGGATTGCCACAGAGCTTCACCTGAAAAGACTGATTGTAGGTGGATTTGATGGTGTTTACGAATTTGGAAAGCTGTTCCGGAATGAGGGAATGGACCGCACGCACAACCCGGAATTTACTACCGTGGAGCTGTACGTAGCTTATAAAGATTACATCTGGATGATGAAAATGACTGAGGAGCTACTTGAAAAAGTAGCTATTCAGGTCAATGGAACTACCAAAGCTAAGTTTGGGGATGTGGAGCTTGATTTTGCAGGACCTTATCCGAGGCTGAGTATCACAGATGCGATACATCAATATACCGGACTTAATGTGGACGCACTTGACGAGGAGGCAATACGTGAACAATGCAGGCAGTGGGGAATGGAAGTGAGCGACAGCATGGGTAAAGGAAAGCTGATTGACGAGATATTTGGTGAGAAAGTGGAAGAGCATATTATTCAGCCAACTTTCATTACTGACCACCCGGTTGAAATGTCGCCGCTTACCAAAAAGCACCGGACCAAAAAAGGAATGGTGGAGCGGTTTGAGCTATTTATTAACGGAAGGGAAATTGCAAATGCATATTCCGAGCTGAATGATCCTCTTGAACAGCGTGAAAGGTTTGAAGATCAGCTGAAATTGAAAGAACGCGGCGA
>NZ_JBHYGF010000328.1:0-4862 GCF_051859145.1 Dyadobacter sp. | reverse complement strand
CCTGCTTGCACTGGACGCGCGTACAGGAAAGCGGATCTGGCATTTTCAAACCATGCACCACGATATGTGGGACCGCGATCTGCCTGCTCCGCCGAACCTGGTAACAGTCACGAAAAACGGACAGAAGATTGATGCAGTAGCGCAGGTAAGTAAGCAGGGATACATTTTCCTTTTTGACCGGGCCACAGGTAAACCTATTTACCCGATCCGCGAGGTAACCGCGCCACAGGCTGCATTGCCTGGCGAACACCCCTGGCCCACCCAGCCCGTACCGACCAGGCCGGCCGCATTTGCAAGACAAGCCTACACTTTGACAGAAAATGATATCAGTCCCTATGCGCCCGACCGGGATTCACTTAAAGCTAAATTCAAAACCTACAAAAAAGCACTTTTCGCTGCCCCAAGCAAGGAAGGTACTGTGATCCTGCCTGGCTTCGATGGCGGAGCTGAATGGGGCGGCGCGGCGGCTGATCCTGATAAGGGTATATTGTATGTAAACAGCAACGAAATGGCTTGGATACTAACGATGAAAGACACACCCAAGGAATCGGAACTATCGACGCTAAGCCCGGGCGAGAAAACTTACACTACTTACTGCGCAACCTGTCACGGCGCACAGCGGAAAGGCAATGCAAAAAGCGGGTATCCGTCACTTGTGGATATTGGCAGCCGCCGCGACCGGGCATTTGTCAGCCAGCTTGTCACATCAGGCAAAGGAATGATGCCGGGCTTTCCAATGCTCACTGCGGGCGAAAAGCAGGCGTTGATTTCCTTCCTGTTTGGTGACGAAAAAGTGGAAGCGGTATCGCAAACTCCCGCCTCCAAAAAGACATTTCTACCATACCAAAGCACCGGATACAACAAATTCCTGGATGCAAACGGGCTACCCGCAATTACGCCGCCATGGGGTACTTTGAATGCGATCGACCTGAATACGGGCAAATATCTTTGGAAAATCCCGTTTGGTGAAGTGGCTGCATTGAAAGCGAAAGGAGTTCCAACGACCGGCACCGAAAATTACGGAGGTCCTGTTGTGACCGCCAGCGGACTGCTTTTTATCGCAGCGACCAAGGATGGAAAATTCAGGGTTTTTGATAAAACCAATGGAAAACTTTTGTGGGAAACCATGCTCCCGGCGGCCGGATTTGCCACACCCGCTACATATGAAGCAAACGGAAAGCAGTTTGTCGTGATCGCCTGCGGAGGTACCAAGCTTGGTACCAAGAAAGGCAATCAATATGTTGCTTTTGCATTACCCTGAGCTGACGATATCGCATTTAGCATATTACCTGACCTCCACACAGCTTTGAGCAAAAACACACATGCGGGATAGTACCTCCTGCACGTTGCCTTACGCTTACAAGCTGAATTGAACCACCAAATCATTTCATTGCCGCGCAAAGCAAACAAAAGGCGATGTTTGGCATTAACAACCAACAATCCGAAATGACTATGTTCAATGACAATAAAGCAGTGGATGCAACAGGGAATGAGCTGAGCTTTCTTTACGAAATGCTCTTTTGTGATGAGCTGTCTCTTTTTGAAGAGGTGCTGGAAGATACCGGGGTATACCCCTGGCAGGTACTTTTCAATCCGATGGCAACACCGGATGAACTGTACGGACTGATTGATCTGGCTACCAACGAGACGCGGATCAAGCTGCTGGCTTACCACAGATTACGCCAGACCAACCAGCCTGTTCTGAAACAGGAGCTCCTGGGTGTTATCGTTGAAGTAGGCTTGCAGGACGGGCTGGATGTGCTCGCAGCCTACCAGGATGGAACAGCCAGGTACCTGCATCATACCGGCAAGATCATTTTGTGGGAATCTTCCAATGAACAATCACAGGTACTTATTGACACTTTGCTTCTAGAAAGCAGTAAGGTGGTGCAGGAAATAGGGATCTGGCCACACGGACGGCTTAATCCACCCAAGACTGGCAATGCAAGGATTTCCTTTCTGGTATCCAATGGGCTCTATTTCGGCGAAGCAGATTGTGATGTGCTTTTCAGCGACCCATTGGCCGGCCCGGCTTTGATGGCCGCTACTGCATTGCTCAACTATCTTACTTCAAAAGTACAGGCATAGTTGCGTCAAAGCGCCTCAATGTACTTCACCATCATTTTCCTTGCATTTGCGTCAGGCAATTTGCCGGTTGCAGCACCAAGATTATCAACCAGGTGCTTTACATCGGAAGTGCCGGGAATGACGCAGGTAACTGCTTCGTGGCTGATGATGTATTTGAGGAAATACTGCGCCCAGCTTTTGATACCATAATCGGCCGCCCAGTCGGGTAGCTGCTTGCCTTTGGTGGCCCTGAACAATGCTCCCTGCTCGAAGGGTTCGTTGATCAAAACAGCCACTCCATTGTCACGCGCCGCATTCAGCAGGCTTTTTTCGGCATTTCTGGAGCGAATGGAATAGTTAAACTGCACGAAGTCCACTGACTTCGATTTTACGATTTGTTCAAGCCTGGAATGTGCCGAGTCTGTGTAATGCGTGATTCCTATATACCTCGTTTTTCCCTCCGCTTTCCAGTCTTTCAATGTTTTCAAATGCGTTTCCCAGTCAAGCAGGTTATGGATCTGGATCAGGTCCAGCCTGGTACGTTTCATTTTCTTCAACGAGGCATTCATCTGATCAATACCTTCCTGGCGCCCGTTTGTCCATACTTTCGTAGCAAAGAAGAATTGTTCATTGAGTTTTAATTCCGCCGACAAATCCCCGATTACCTGTTCAGCCCGGCCGTACATGGGTGAGGCATCGACAACCTTTCCGCCCAGTTCGTTCATTTTTTTCAAAACATCTCTCAATGGATTTCGCTCATCGGCAGAACTACCCACATCAAACTGCTGCCAGGAACCCAGCCCCACAACGGGAAGCTTCTCTCCTGACGAAGGAATGTTACGCTGCATTAACATAGCTGGTGCTTTAATGGCTTTCACCGGAACGGGATCAATAAGCAAACTTGCACCTACTGCTCCAAGTCCCTTTAATACTTCCCTTCTTGAAAAATTGGGCGTCATTGCATTTAAATCGTGTTGATAGCTCAATTTACGCAACAATCGAACAAACGCCTCAAAAGTATATAAAATAGAAAAGGAGCCAGATCGAGCTGACTCCCTTTACAAACCTTACACCAATTTACCTTTTACTTTTTCTCAATGGAAACGTTTACCTTATAGTCTTCCAACTTGGGCGACTGGGAAGTTTCCGGATATGGAAGTACCTCGTTCACACTGAGCACATAGTTTTGGCCGCTCAGCGTGAATGTTTGAAAATCGGTGCGCTTGTCTCCTTTAAACGCCAAATCAACGTCGGTAGCATTTTTTCCATCGGACACATTGAATTTTACTTTGGCATCGCCCATCTGAATGCAAACGACATTCTTCGGACAGCGACTGTCGGTGACTTCGCGGAGATCCACTTTCAGGTCATCGCCTGTTGTCGGGACGGTGGTCAACTGACGATAAGGTACAATGGTAGTCGCTGCTTTTTCCTGCGGAGCGGCTACTTCATTTTTTGTGCATGCAAATGTGGAAGCACAGATCAATGCGATAAGAATTGTTTTTTTCATGGTATGTTAATTAAAGACAATCAAAAGAACCATTAATGCAAAAAATGGTTGTAAGCCGCGAAAATTTGTAATGCTAAATTGCCAGAACGACCCGCCACTAAACTTCAAAAGGAAGTTCATACTCCCTTGAAACGGGCTTTGAGCTTCTGGTTTTGACAGTTACCCGCGCTTTCAAAGGACTGCCGGTCAGCAGGTGGTACTTGATATATTCGTCTTCATTCCTTGCCCATGATTTATCTTCAATGTAGTATTCAGTCGCGCCTGATTTGCCTGCCAGGTAAGCCCAGCGCTCCACTGCATTCGGCTCGAAGGTGATAAACTGTCCCATACTCATGATCTGTATTCCCGGCAGACCTGCATTCCCGAGCTCAGTACATGCCTCTACCACCACATTGATGCTCGTATTATCTTCGAGGTCACGCACCGACCATTGGTCGATCATTGTTTTTGTATTCGCCATCTTTCTTATTTTAAGTTCTGCAACTCAAAATAAGCTTTGAATAGATATTTGAATTTTACAATGAAAGAGTGGCGGGGTTCATTTATTATCTGGCAAAGAATTGAAAGCAGGGCGTAAAAAAAGCCGGGAACAAGTCCCGGCTTCACTAATATGCTGGATCAAAAACCTTATCCTGCATTATTACCATCTTTATCCAACTTCACACGGGCATTTTCATTACCCTTTGCCACCTGCAATTCATAGTACTGCGAATTATTATTTTCCGTTACCAGGAAAGCCTTCTTGACCGTCCATCCGGCGAAGTCGTCACTTTTGATCGTCTTCTTGATTCCTTCCGGAAGATCTTCCGGCTTTACGGCAACTTTGTCTTCCTTGTTATCTTTTTTGACGGTGGACTGCTTTTGCGCTGCTACCTCCTGTTGTTGCGCTTCCGGCTGGCCTGTCTGGGCCTGCGCCGAGGCAAAGGAAATCAGCGTCAGGGCAAGTGCCGATACTATTAGCTTTTTCATGATCGTATGTTTTTTAGACAATTGATACTAATTCTCGTGCATCCGCACTTCTACCTGACTCATAAACATCATTGTGCCAAAATTGCTAACTATCTTACATACAAAGCAATAGCAGATTTTTCAAGATTACTGTAATGGTAATCAGCTCCGCATTATGTTGTCATTTTCACCAAAAACAAAAAACCCGCGCCGATATGCCGGCGCGGGTTTTCAGTATCTGTAACATCCGATTACTTATCGTAACCCGGATTCTGAACCAGCTTCGCGTTACGGTTGATCTCGTCGCGGCTGAATGGGCGGAAGTACATTTTGTCCA
>NZ_JBHYGF010000327.1:0-4878 GCF_051859145.1 Dyadobacter sp. | reverse complement strand
ACCAAAAATTAATAGCTTTATAAATCCGAAAATACTCTCTAAGCTCTTGTCTCAGTTAGTTTGACTACATACAGTCAGGATTTCTAGTTACAACAGTTACCACTTCCTTTTATTTTTACTTTTTTTAGCAGTATATTCTATCGACTTTTGCAACTGTGGCAAAATAATAAGTGAGTAAATCAATGAGTGGCATAAAGCGATTAGTTTCTTTTAAAGGCAGCGCATCCGACTTGGACCTGAATTCTCTCTTTGAAGAGTACTATGATCGACTGGTATATTTTTCACATCAAATTTTAAAAGATCAGACTCAGGCGCAGGATATTGCACAGGAAGCATTTATCAGTTATTGGAGAGAGAAGGATTCCATAGAAGTAAACAAAACCGCTATAAAGAACTATTTATATAAGAGTGCCCGGAATGCCAGTCTGAACCTGATCAGACACGAAAACGTAGTGCAACAATATAATCAAAAGCAAGGAGCAGAGGAGCCGGCAGAACCACCGGTCGTTGACGCCATCATCTCTTCGGAGGTCATTGCACAATTACACCTGGCGATTGAATTGCTCCCTGGGACGTACCGTCAGATTTGCACCCTGGGTTTCATCGAAGGGAAAAAAAATCAGGAGATTGCTGACGAGTTGGGTATGTCCATCAACACGGTAAAAAAACAAAAGCAAAAAGTTCTAGACTTGCTTCGCCGCCGGCTTTCACCCGAACTCTTTTTTGCACTGATGTTTTACCATGAAAATACTCCTGCACTCCTGTAATGCTCACTGCATCTGGCCGACAGGAAAAATAATTTACAGAAATACGATCTTATTTTATCCGATCTGCATTTTCAAGTGTCTCTATAGTCTAAACACAGACTCATGGAGGGCTATAACCAATATTTTGAGCAAGGGCATTTGATCTTTAAGTATTTAAATGGTCAGATTACTGCACAGGAGCAGGAGGAACTCGATCATTGGATCAGTCTGAGCGAAAGCAACAAAGCACTGTTTGCCAGGCTAACAGACAGACCTGCTCTTCAGTCTGAGGTAAATGTGTTTGCAACTTCGGACAAGGCAAAAGCGTGGGAGAGGATTTCGCTTGAAACGGGATTCAACAAACCGGCAAAATCTAAACTCATATCTGGCCTTTTCCTGAGATATGTTGCCGCAGCTGTATTCGTGCTCGTATCCGGGATTAGCATGTATCTGATGTTTATGCGGACAGACGACAAAGATACCGTCGCTATCCAGCAAGCAGCCGATGTAGCTCCCGGCAAAAATAAGGCTGTGCTTACCCTGGCCGATGGTTCAGAGATCTTACTTGATGAAGTGTCGGAAGGTGAGATTGCCATGCAGGATAATTTGCTGATCACCAAAACCGATGACGGACAGCTTGTTTACACAACCGGTAAAAACTTGCGAAAGAACGCTGCTGGAAACCAGACGTATAATGTAGTAAGTACACCAAAGGGAGGTCAGTTTAAGGTGGTGTTGCCGGATGGTAGCAAAGTCTGGTTAAATGCGGCCTCTTCCCTTAAATATCCTACCAAATTCGGTTCGGAAAGAATCGTTGAACTGGTAGGAGAAGCCTATTTTGAGGTTACAAAATCAGGCGCGTACCAGCAAGCTGAAAAACGGAACGGTTCATTTGTAGTGTTATCTGCCGGTCAGGTCGTGGAAGTTTTAGGTACCAGGTTTAACGTCAACAGCTATTCGGATGAAAAGCGAATCACGACGACGCTGCTGGAAGGAAAAGTTAAAATTATATCCAATCCGGAAAACAGCAAAAACAGTCATGCGGCCAAGCTACCAGAACGGGTTGTTATGCTTAAACCTGGTCAACAGGCGCAATTAAGTATAGATAGAGGTGACGAAATTCAGGTAACAAGTAAAGTAGACCTTGATCAGGTGATTGCCTGGAAAAATGGTCAGTTCATTTTCAAAAATGCCAGTTTAGCTGAAATCATGAGGCAAGTATCCCGCTGGTATGATGTAGAAGTTGTATTTGAAGGCAAAATACCTGAAAACAAATACAGAGGTCAGATAGCCCGCGATGCGCCGATAGCACAGATACTCCAGATTTTGCAGGTTAGCGGCGTCAACTTTAAAATCGAGGGAAGGAGGATTATTGTCAAAACTTAAATACTGTTGAGACAACTCTTGAAAAGGTATTAAAAAATAAAAATGCCGAAAGTGTTGCGAGCACTTTCGGCAGAGGCTGAGTGATCTTGCCCACCACGGCAAAACATAAATTCTTGTACGGAACTTTCTTTACCCAAACCCAAACAAATATATGATTAATTTTTCTACGCCTCCATTGCGGGGCATTGCCAGGCGGTTTAGCAAGGCATTTTCAGTCAAAAATGCCATTAGCCTGCCGGTAAGCCCGCCTTCTAAACGACTGCTCGTAATGCGAATAAATTCTGTCGCCATTTTATTGCTGATTTCCTGTCTACACATTTATGCATCAGGTTACAGCCAGCAAATCACATTATCGGAGAAAAATGCGTCACTCGACAAAGTACTTGATAAGATTGAGAAACAGAGCGGCTACTTTTTCTGGTTGCAAAACGACCTTCTGACAAAAACAAACAGGGTCACCCTGAACTTGAAAAAGGTCTCTTTAGAAGCTGCACTGGATGTGCTCTTCGGAGATCAAGGCCTTTCTTATACCATTATCAATAAAACGATAGTGATCAAGAAAAAGGCGGATATTAACACCCAAAAACCGGATTCTCCTCACGAGGGCATAAGTCCCCTTGAAAACAGCCGGGAGCGCCAGCAGATCAGAAAACCGGTCGCTCCCCCGGTCAAGACGGACAAGCAATCCAATCTTTCCACCGCAAAGGGCAAAGTGTCGGATGAAAAAGGCGAGGGACTTCCGGGTGTCAGCATTGTCGAGAAAGGAACCCAACGCGGGACGGTTTCCGATGCAAACGGGAATTTCACTATTGAGACCTCAAATGCTGAGGTCGTACTGGTTTTCTCTTTTGTAGGATATCTAAGTCAGGAAATCAGGGTTAATAGCCGGGAGGTGGTTGCCGTTGTTCTGACTCCTAACATCAGAGAGCTGGAACAGGTGGTGGTAGTCGGATATGGCACGCAACAGAAAAAAGATATTACAGGAGCTATCTCTTCTATTAAGGCCGAATCCATTAAAGACCAACCCATTACGAATATTGGCGAAGGTATGGCGGGAAGAATGCCCGGCGTACTGGTGCAGCAAAGCAACGGGGCACCGGGAACGGTTCCGAATTTCAAAATACGCGGATTAGGATCAATCAGTGCGGGAACAGGGCCTCTCGTAGTCGTAGATGGCCAGCCATTGAATGATGGCGCGCTAAACCTGATCAATCCTAATGACATTGAGTCTGTTGATGTACTTAAAGACGCCTCGGCTACGGCGATCTACGGATCGCGAGGCTCAAACGGCGTTTTATTGGTTACCACAAAAAAAGGCACAGCGGGGAAGACACGGATCAATCTCGATTATTTTACGGGCATCCAGCAAGTGACGAAAAAAATGGATATCCTCAATTCGCAGCAGTTTGCCGAATTGGTAAAAGAGGCCGTTAACAACGCTTATCTGGACCGTGTTCCGGGAGCGATGGCCAGTGATCCCAACAGCAAACGGCCTGCTGGTGAGCGTTTCCGTTACCCAAGAGGTGAGTTTGAAGGGCTCAATTTCGACGAACCGGGAAACTTGCCATATACCGATTACCAGAATCTGATATTTCGTTCGGCACCGATCAGCAGCTATCAGCTATCGGCGTCGGGAGGCTCTGAAAAAGTGAGATTCATGCTGTCGGGCAACTATCTCGATCAGAAAGGAATTATCAAGAAGTCCGGGCAACGCCGCTATTCTTTGCGCTCAAATATCGATGCGCAATTGACCTCCCGATTAAAAGTTGGTCTCAATTTCAGTCCGTCGATGACCGTTGAAGACAGGGTAAATGCCGACGGACCCTGGTCTACCAATGGTGTAATCAATGCGGCACTCGGGATTGCGCCAGTTGTACCTGTTTACGCTCCGGACGGGAGCTACACTGCGCAAATTGCCATTGCAGCACCCTACGATTGGCCGGGAATTACCAACCCGCTCGCCAACATTACCGAGGTCGAAAACCGCGTAAATACGTTGCGCGTATTAGGAAACCTTTATGCCATGCTCGAGTTGACCAAAGGGCTCAATTACCGCGTTTCCATCGGTGGTGATGCGCTTATATCACGTCAGAGCTATTTCCAGAAGTCCACCATGCCCACAAGTTCGCTGCTGCCACCCATACCTACAAGCGGCTACTCGAATACGGGTCAGAACCTAAACTGGGTTGCCAGCCAGACACTGACTTTCAACCGGAAATTCAATGATATACACAATTTTGAAACGCTGATCGGAATGGAGTCCCAGTCAAACGACTTCGAACAAAATCGTGTGGGGGCAGTCAACTTTCCAAACGATGTTGTCCAAACGATCAATTACGGCAATGTCAATTCAGGCTATTCATACCGAGAGCAGTGGAAGCTTGCTTCTTATTTCGCCCGGATAGCTTATAACTATAAAGAAAAATACCTGTTTAATGTCTCGGTTCGTCGGGATGGTTCCTCACGCTTTGGCGTGGATAACAGATGGGGTACGTTCCCGTCCGCTTCCGCCGGATGGCGCATGAGTGAAGAAGACTTCTTAAAGTCCGTTCCAGCGATTTCAGAACTGAAACTTCGGGCCAGCTACGGTCTAGCTGGCAACAATGCGTTTTCGGGATCCGGCAGCCTCCCCGCCAACTATATTTCACCGAATTATATGTCACTGGGACTACTCGGTGTCGATAACTACATTTTTAGCAACAAGATCATTAATGGTCTTGCTGCAAAAACGATTGGCAATCCCAAT
>NZ_JBHYGF010000326.1:0-4878 GCF_051859145.1 Dyadobacter sp. | reverse complement strand
TACCCCATTATTTTCGAAGCCAACAAACCCATGTTGACTCACCCAGACAAAATATATCCAGGACAGGTACTGAGGATCCCGGCGGTTTAGGAACAGCGGCTTTTTAATTACATCGGCTGTCGGCTCTCGGCCGTTTTAACAGCTGATGGAAAAAGAGCCTAATAGTTAATAACGTAAAGTCCCATAAATAAAAAAGGCCGACTTCCGAAAGCCGACAGCCGAAGTAATAAAAGCAAAAAGGCAGCCTTATGAGCTGCCTTTTTGCTTTTATCTGATTCTCCTTAATCTTCCGCTGCAATTACATTCAATGCAACTTTGTGTTTCACTTCTTTGTGAAGGTCGATTGTCGCAGAGTAAGTACCGATTGACTTAACATCGTCAACAGTAATTTTCTTACGGTCGATATCAAATCCTTTTGCTTTCAGGATATCTGCAACCTGCGTGTTGGTTACACGGCCGAAGATACGTCCGCTTTCCCCTACAACAGTTTTGATGTCAATTGTCATATCGCCAATTGCCGATGCGATATCTTCTGCATCTTTTTTCAATTTCTCTGCCTTGTGAGCAGCCTGACGTACGTTTTCCGTAACGATTTTGCGGTTAGACGTATTAGCCAGCAGCGCAAATCCCTGAGGAATAAGGTAATTACGACCGTAACCTGCTTTCACAGTCACGATATCGTTCTTATAACCTACTCCTGCTATATCAGTTAAAAGTATGATTTCCATTGTTTGTAGCTCTTTACTGTATTATTTCAATTGGTCAGCAACAAATGGCAGAAGGGCCAAGTGGCGTGCTCTTTTAATTGCCTGGGATACTTTGCGCTGATATTTCAGGCTTGTTCCTGTCAAACGACGTGGCAAAATTTTACCTTGCTCGTTGACCAACTTCAATAAAAAGTCAGGGTTTTTGTAATCGATATATTTGATACCGGCTTTTTTAAAGCGGCAATATTTCTTACGGTTAATGTTCTTTTCAACCGGTTCGTTAACTAGTGACATAGCTTATGCGTTTTCGGTTTTAGATTCAGCAGATTCTTCTCTTTTCTTACCTACCAGTCCCTTGCGTTTTTTCTCGTTGTAAGCAATCGAGTGTTTGTCAAGAACGATAGTCATAAAGCGCAAAATACGCTCGTCACGACGGAATTCAGTTTCCAAAACATCTACTACGTTTCCTTCATTTGCAGTGTATTCCACTACATGATAGAAACCAGAATTTTTCTTTTGGATGGGGTAGGCCAGCTTGCGCAATCCCCAGTTCTCTTCATGTACAATCGACGCTCCGTTAGAAGTAAGGATTGTAGTGAATTTTTCAACGGCGTCCTTTGCCTGGGCCTCAGACAAAATGGGAGTTAGAATGAACACCGTTTCATACTGTTTAGACATACGGTAATTTGTTAGTATTTATAAAAGTAAAAAACCCTCACTTTGGTTTGAAGCCAAAATGAGGGTGCAAAAATAGGGTTTGTAAACCTGAATTCCAAACCTTTTACGTGATCATCTGTAAGTTACAGCCGGATCTTACTTGACAGTGAAATCTCCCTGCCCTATTTTGAAGCCTTCGCTGTATAGCTCAATCGCATATTTCCCGTCTTTCAGCGGAATGCCGCCTCTACCGTAAAAGATATCGACGGACTGATTGGTATTGTTAAATGGAACAACCTGTGAAGAACTATATATCAGCTCTTTTCCATTGTGTACAAACGAACCGGAGCCCGTCGCCATATCGGAAAGTACAGCCCCATCCGGATCGAGAATGCGCAGATAAATTTCCTTGTCGTTTTGCTTTGCAACCGGATTTTCGGCCAGTTTGAAGTTAATGCGCAGTTTATCAATACGTTTTGCCTTGTATTTTCCACCTTCCCGCTCTTTACCCTTTGCCGAAACTGCATTCACTGTAAGCGCCTCCGCTTTCAAAGCAGATGCCAGGTTTACCTTCTCGCTAAGCTCTCTGTTTTGCGCAGAATAGTTGATAACCGAATCTGCAAGTTGCTGTTTCTCACTTTCCAGGCCAGTTACCTGCTGGCTGAGCTGCTCATTTTTGTTATTGGCAATGCCCAGTTCCTCTCTCAGCCTGGCAATCTCACCATCTTTTTCAAGCAATACAGATTCATAACCTCTGATTTTCTTATTATAGGATGCAGCAGAATAGGTCCCCGCGTTTTTAAGTTCTTGCTTGTCTTTTTCCAGCTGTGCTTTCAATGCAACCAGCGAATCAACACTGCCACCAAGCTTCTGGATCTCCGCTATTTTCACATCCAGCTCAGCAGAAATGGAATCAAGCTTTGTTTTAATGGACAATACCTCTTCCGTTTTGGCAGTAATAATCTCATCCTTCGCCTGGTTCTCCTGTTTTTCGTGGTAAATGAAATAAACGAGTACTAAATTGAGGATCAGCAATACGGCCAGAGCGGCCCATAAAAGTGTCTTTCTATCTTGCTTTTGTTCCTGGTTATAGTCCATACAGAAGGTTTAATTTTGAATTTAGTTGGTAAAAGAAATATGTTTTTTTCAATTTTGAAATATGTCTACATCTTATTTCTGGCTGCGAATTTCTAAACCGCAACTTTAACACATTAACATTCAAAAATTTAGCTTTCCCCCATGTCTTCCATTGCCGATAACATTGCCCGTATTGAAAAAGGATTAAAACAGGAAAACGGTTACAAGGCCAGACTGATCGCAGTTACAAAAACCAAGCCTGAGTCGCTCTTGCTGGAAGCTTACGAGGCTGGCTGCAAACAATTTGGTGAAAACAAGGTCCAGGAAATGGTGGGCAAATACGAGGCGCTTCCCAAAGATATTGACTGGCACATGATCGGGCATTTGCAATCCAATAAGGTCAAATACATGGCGCCATTTGTTTCACTGATCCATTCAATTGACAGTTTCAAGCTATTGAAAGAGGTAAATAAAGAGGCTGCCAAAAACAATCGCGTGATCGATTGTCTGCTTCAGATATTCATAGCCAGCGAGGAAACCAAGTTTGGCTTATCACCCGAGGAAGCGGAAGAAATCCTGACTGCGCCCGAGCTGACTTCTTTACAAAACATCCGCATTGCCGGATTAATGGGAATGGCCTCAAACACGGAGAATGAAGAAGTTGTAAGGGCAGAATTCCGGGGCCTTAAAAATTTGTTCGAATCGTTTAAAAAGTTTAGCAATAACCAGGTCCAAATGCGCGAACTTTCCATGGGTATGAGCGGCGACTACCTGATCGCAGTGGAAGAAGGAAGTACGCTGGTACGCGTGGGGAGCGCCATTTTCGGATCACGCTAATCTTCTTTCAGCCGAAGCTTTGTCGAGCACTTCCTGCACTTTCTCTTTTACAAATTCAAAGGTAAGATCGCAGCAAGGCAAGTTAGGCTGTCTCACCAGCACCACGTTTTCACCGCTGCCATACTTACCCGAGTAGGGATTATAGTTTAAAAAGTTATTCAAAGCGCCCATCAGGATCATTCCAAATGTACCCGACGCATTCGCCAGGTGGGAAGGCCCGCTGTCGAGACCTATGAAAAATTCAGCCCGGCGGATTACTTCTGCTGTCTCCAAAATTGACAATTGTCCGCACAAGCTGCGGTAAGCTTTTGCTTTTGTTGTCAAACTACTCGCCATTCCAACCTCAACAATCTGGTAATTGTAATTCTCCGCCAACCAGTCAACTAGCATATCCCAACGCTCGGATGGCCAGTCTTTGGGCTTGTAGTTTGACTGGCAATGCAATACAATGAAGCGGTCTGCCAAACCAAGACTATCAAACTTGCTTCTATGCTTTTCTTGCAAGTACAATCTCGGATGATCATCGGCAGGAAATGTTGATTTAGGCGGAATCAGGTCACCCGTTTGCGCAAAAACTTCCAGAAGGTTACCGTAATCGAAATAGTTGAAGATGGTAATATCACGCTGCACCGCAACCGGATTATCAACAAAGACCTGGCATTTGGGACAATGATTATTGTTACTGAATTGCAGCTCTATGACTTTATCGAACACATTTCCCGCAAGCAGGGTTTGCCGCTGGGTAACGCAGAACTCTGGAAATACCTCGTTGATTTCGGGATTAACAGCAACCAGCTCCTGAAATACAGGCTTGACAAACCAGACAATGTACGCGTCAGGATGCAGTGAACGAACATATCGCGATATCGGCTCCGCCGCAATGATGTCGCCAAAATGTTCGGTGCGAATGATTGCAATCAGCTGTTTTCCAGGTGCTAGTTTCTTCTTAACAGACCCGAAATGCCGCCTTGCCTGGTAGCCTTTCAAACGGGCTTCAAAAATGTGGGAGTATTTGTGATAGCGGTGTGTCCAAAGCTGGATAAAGCGTTCTAAGGTCATTTGAGTAGCTTGTGAGCGATCTGCGGAATGAAGTAAAACCGCGTTTTCGTGAGCTGCAATATAATAAAATTGAAATAAACCGTTGGTTGCACTTTCGTGACCGGCTAACTTTACCGCTTCCATTATATCCCATTTTTATGAAATTCATGATACAGGCAGGCGGCATCCTTGGCGCGCTGGCAGTGGCGCTGGGCGCATTCGGAGCACATGCATTAAAAGGAATGCTGGAAGCTTCCGGCCGGGCCGATACTTTTGAAACTGCGGTTAAGTACCAGTTTTACCACGCGATTGCCATGGTACTGGTGGGTTTGCTGATGCGGAACGCCGGAGCTGATGCAATCAAACTGCTCGGCTGGTCAGGTAATGCATTCGCGATCGGCGTAATCATCTTCTCCGGCTCATTATACGCCATCTGCTTCACAGGCATCACCAAATTCGGAGCCACCGCGCCCATAGGTGGGCTGGCACTTATAGCTGGCTGGGTGTTACTGGTGCTGGCGGCGGGGAAGATTTAATTTTGAATGACTGAATGACTGAATGA
>NZ_JBHYGF010000325.1:0-4928 GCF_051859145.1 Dyadobacter sp. | reverse complement strand
CGCGGATTAATGCCAAACCCTAAATCGGGAACGGTAACCCCTGAAGTAGGCAAAGCTGTTAAAGAAGTAAAAGCAGGTAAGATTGATTTTAAAGTTGATAAAACGGGAATCATTCACACCAGCGTAGGAAAAGTTTCTTTCGGAACTGACCAGCTTGCACAGAATGCACAGGAAGTTATCAACACCTTGGTACGCCTTAAACCATCTTCGGCAAAAGGTACTTACGTGAAAAGCATTCACTTGTCTAGTACGATGAGCCCGGGTGTTGTTATTGATAAAAACACGATTCCAGGATTATAATATGACAAGGGAAGAGAAAGCAGTAATTATAGACGAGTTAAGTCAAAAATTCGCTAGCACTCCGTACTTCTATATTACAAGCGCGAGTGGAATGTCTGTTAGCGAGGTTAACCAGCTAAGAGGATTGTGCTTTGAGCGCGGTATTGAGTATCGTGTTGTTAAGAATACATTGATTAGAAAAGCGCTCGAAACATTAGATACAGATTATTCTTCATTCGACGAAGTGTTGAAAGGATTTTCTGGAGTGATGTTTCATCCGGAGTCAGGTAAAGTTCCTGCACAGCTGATAAAAGAATTCAAGAAGAAATCTGGTAGCGACAAGCTTAAATTTAAAGGAGCTTCTGTTGATACTGCGGTTTTTGTTGGCGAGAGCCAGCTTGATGTTCTGATCTCTCTCAAATCTAAACAAGAATTGATCGGAGAAGTTATCGGATTGTTGCAGTCGCCTGCTAAAAATGTTATCGGTGCTCTTTCAAGCGGCGGTAACAAATTGGCTGGTATTCTTAAAACTTTGTCTGAAAAAGAAGACTAATTAAATAGCCAGGCTTAGCTCTCCGGGTCAAGAAAATTGGAGCTTTTTAAATCATCTTATTGTATAATCAAAAAATCAAAAATAAAATGGCAGATTTGAAAGCTTTCGCAGAACAGCTTGTTAACCTAACGGTTAAAGAAGTGAACGAATTGGCTACAATTCTTAAAGATGAGTACGGTATTGAGCCTGCGGCTGCTGGTGCAGTTATGGTAGCAGGTCCTGCTGGTGGCGGTGGTTCAGATGCTCCTGCGGTGGAAGAGAAAACATCTTTTGATGTAATCTTGAAATCAGCTGGTGCAAGCAAACTTGCTGTTGTGAAATTGGTTAAAGACCTTACTGGTCTTGGACTGAAAGAAGCGAAAGAACTAGTTGACGGTGCTCCAAAACCTGTTAAAGAAGGAGTTGCGAAAGACGAAGCAGAAGCTTTGAAAAAACAACTTGAAGAAGCAGGTGCAGAAGTTGAAGTAAAATAATTTGCGCTTCAACAGCATCCAATAATTACAGGGAACAGGCCTGACAATCGTCAGGTCTTTTCCTATTTTGAGTATATACCAAACGAAAATAGTTCTTTTGACGTTTTGTATAAAGGTGGCAACATCCGGTTGCAGCCACTATTTTCTTCTCTGATAATCTGCCCGAAACACTTCTTTACTCGTAGAAAAGACAGAAAAGGGGCCATTATCTTATTCTCTACGAGGCATTAGATTAGGTTTAATCCAATATACCACGCATTCGAAATCAAGTAGCGCGGTTTTCTTCTAACCCAAATCAAACATAGCCTTGGCTACAATTAAAGCAACAACACCTAGAAAGAACTTCTCAAGGATTAATCAGATTATCGATTATCCGGATCTGCTAGGAATCCAGGTACAATCGTTCCGGGATTTTTTCAGTTTGGATACTTCGGTAGAAGATCGTTCAGGAGAAGGATTGTACAAAGTTTTCGCTGAGAACTTTCCAATTGCAGATTCACGCGACAATTTCGTTTTGGAGTTCATTGACTATCTTCTTGAACCACCAAAATACTCTGTTGACGAATCTATCGATCGCGGACTTACTTACGCAGTCCCGCTTAAAGCGAAATTGCGTTTGATCTGTAATGACGCTGATCACGAAGAATTTGAAACCATTGAACAGGAGGTTTTCTTAGGAAACATTCCTTACATGACCGAAAGAGGTTCATTTGTAATCAATGGTGCTGAGCGTGTTATCGTATCTCAGCTTCACCGTTCGCCGGGCGTGTTCTTCTCGATGAGCAAGCACACAAATGGCTCTAAACTATATTCTGCACGTATTATTCCGTTCAAAGGTTCATGGATTGAATTCTCGACTGACGTGAATAATGTGATGTATGCATACATCGACCGTAAGAAGAAATTCCCGGTAACTACCCTTTTGAGAGCGATCGGTTTTGGTTCTGATAAAGATATCCTTGACCTGTTCGGATTATCTGAGGAAATCAGCGCTACTCCTGCAAACCTTAAAAAGGCAGTAGGTCGTCGTTTGGCTGCAAGGGTTCTTCGCACCTGGACTGAGGATTTCGTGGATGAAGATACTGGTGAGGTAGTTTCTATCCAGCGTAACGAAGTTTTGCTGGAACGCGATTCTACTATTTCTGCTGATGATATCGATGTAATCACCGAGTCAGGTCAGAAATCAGTGATTCTTCACAAAGAAGATATGAACGTAGCGGATTATAACATCATTTATAATACCCTGCAAAAAGATAGCTCTAACTCTGATAAGGAGGCAGTTGAGCAAATTTACCGCCAGTTGCGTAATGCAGAAGCTCCTGACGAACAAACAGCCCGGGATGTAATTCAAAGCTTGTTCTTCAGTGACAAACGTTACGATCTTGGTGATGTTGGCCGTTACCGTATCAACAAAAAGCTAGGTTCTGACACTAGTCTTGACGTGCGCGTTCTGACAACCGGAGATATTGTTTCAATTGTGAAGTATCTGATCGGTTTGATCAATGCAAAAGCAGTTGTTGATGATATTGACCACTTGTCAAACCGTCGTGTGCGTACAGTAGGCGAGCAGCTTTATGCGCAGTTTGGTGTTGGTCTTGCGCGTATGGCGCGTACCATTAAGGAGCGTATGAATGTGCGTGATAATGAGGATTTCAAGCCTGTTGATTTGATCAATGCGCGTACATTGTCTTCTGTTATCAACTCATTCTTTGGTACCAACCAGTTGTCACAGTTTATGGATCAAACCAATCCATTGGCTGAGATTACGCACAAAAGACGTATGTCTGCCCTTGGGCCTGGTGGTCTTTCGCGTGAAAGAGCAGGTTTCGAGGTTCGTGACGTTCACTACACGCACTACGGTCGTCTTTGTACGATTGAAACGCCTGAGGGACCAAATATCGGTTTGATTTCATCTCTTTGTGTATTTGCCAAAGTAAACGGAATGGGTTTTATCGAAACCCCTTACCGTGTTATTGATGGTGGCGGAAAGCTGACGAATGATATTATATACATGACTGCCGAAGAAGAAGATTCCAAATACATTGCCCAGGCAAATGCCTCGGTCGATAAGAGCGGAAACTTTACGGTAGAAAAAATCAAGACACGTTTTGAAGGGGACTTCCCGATGGTGGATCCTTCTCAGGCATCTTATATGGACGTTGCAGCCAACCAGATTGTATCTGTTGCGGCTTCGCTTATCCCGTTCCTCGAACATGATGATGCTAACCGTGCCCTGATGGGATCGAACATGCAGCGCCAGGGTGTTCCATTATTGCGTCCACAGGCGCCAATCGTGGGAACTGGTCTGGAAAAGCGTGTGGCAATGGATTCACGAGCGTTGGTTGTTGCAGAAGGAGACGGTGTGATTGAATACGTGGATGCCAAGAAAATAGTCGTAAAATATGACAGAACGGACGACGAGCGTCTGGTTAGTTTTATTGAGGACAGTGTATCCTATGATCTGGTTAAATTCCGTCGTACCAACCAGGATACATGTCTCAACCTGCAACCGATGGTTCTGAAAGGCCAGAAGGTTTCCAAAGGGGAGGCTCTATGCCAGGGATATGGTACCGAAGGTGGTGAACTTGCTTTGGGACGTAACCTTTTGGTTGCATTCATGCCTTGGCAGGGATACAACTTTGAGGATGCGATCGTGATTTCTGAGAAGGTTGTTCGCGACGATATCTTTACCTCAATCCACATTGAAGAATTTGAGCTTGAAGTTCGTGATACCAAACGTGGTGAAGAGGAGTTGACAGCTGAAATTCCAAACGTAAGTGAGGAAACAGTTAAGAACCTGGATGAAAATGGTATCGTACAAGTTGGTACCGAAGTTAAAGAAGGAGATATCCTGATTGGTAAGATTACGCCAAAAGGAGAATCTGATCCGACTCCGGAAGAAAAACTGCTCCGCGCCATCTTTGGAGATAAAGCTGGTGATGTGAAGGATGCTTCTAAGAAAGCACCACCATCCATGAAAGGTGTGGTTATTGATACCAAACTTTTCTCCCGCCCTACCAAGGAAGAACGTGCTAAGCACAAAGATGAGCTACGTTTGTTGATGAAAAAATACGGACGTGATCTTACTGCTTTGCGCAGCCGCATTATCGATAAGTTGGTTCAGCTTACTGATGGTAAAACAACGCAAGGAGTTAAGCACAAATTTGGTGATGAGCTGATCAGCAAAGGAATGAAGTTTAACGTGAGAAATATCTCTGAAAACTTGTTCCCTGCAAACAACCCATATCGTGACGAAAGCCAGTACGCAGTTCCTGAAGAAGTAAACTTGATCGGGGACGTATTGACAGATTCATGGACTGAGGATGCTGATACTAACCGCCAAATCTCTCTTGTACTGAAAAATTACCTCAATGCAAGAAGTGAAATTATGGGCCGCTTCAAACGCGATCGTTTCGCTCTCGAAGTTGGTGACGAGTTGCCGGCAGGCATCGTGAAATTGGCGAAAGTTTATATCGCTAAGAAACGTAAGCTGAAAGTTGGTGATAAAATGGCTGGTCGCCACGGTAACAAAGGGGTAGTTGCCCGTATTGTACGTGACGAAGATATGCCATTCCTTGAAGACGGAACACCTGTTGATATCGTGTTGAACCCACTTGGGGTAC
>NZ_JBHYGF010000324.1:0-4952 GCF_051859145.1 Dyadobacter sp. | reverse complement strand
AATGCAGGGTATTATTCCTGCGTCGGTTCAGACGAGGAATACAAAAGCAAACTTCATCGAATACGGACTGCATGCAGCACAGCAGTTATACCATGCAGCCTGGCCACAAATAGCATCGCCCGCACACAAGATCTGGGAAATAGTCGATCGGCAGGTGTTCAGTAAAATTGTTGCAGTGGTATTTGATAAACGCATTCACGGCAGAGTCAAACCGCGTTATATCTGGCAGCTATCCCGCATCATTTATCTGGCTATCTGGCTGGATTCAATTGAAAAACCGCATCGGAATAATTCCTGATGCGGTTTGACATTTTTTAATGCAGAGATCTTAAAGAGCAATTGCGAAGTTCTAATCGGCAGAAAAGTCGCTGTTGCCTGTCATATCGTCGTAATTAGAACCCAGCTTTCCAAGCTTTGTGAGTTGTACTACACTTCCTAATTTTCTCAGTTGCGGCTTTTGATAAGATTTTCTGATTGGTGAACCTGATTCTGTAGAGGTAACTAATTTCATTAATGGAGGAGTTAAGAGTATGAACTCGTCAAATTTATGTAAAATTAGTTTGAGATTTATACACAAATCTCTTTTGTCTCAGAACTTTAAAGGAGTACTGGCATTTCTCACCATGCTACCAGATCAATTTAATAGCCGTCAGACAAACTGACCTCATCTTTAACTTCTCCTCCGCCTAAAAACTGATTTATATTCTCCACAAATTTCCTGACCTTATCCCGGTCCCGATCCTTGTGAGCTGCGCCCGTATGCTGGGTAAGTATCACATTTTCCATTTCCCAGAGCTTTGAATCCTCAGGTAAAGGCTCTACCTCCGTTACGTCGAGCACAGCGCCAAGCAGCTTTCCACTTTCGAGTGCCTTGATCATTTCGGGTTCATCCGTAGTATTCCCGCGTCCAACGTTGGCGTAAAGCGCGCCTTCTTTCATTGCATTGAAAAATGACTCCGACACATAGTTATCCAGGTTACCAGGTAAGGTGTTAACGATCAGATCAGTGTCCGGGAGTGCGGCCAGCAATTCATCAAACGAATGGATATCTGCTTCGGGGTCGCTCTTTGCCGTCATCCTGATCTGGCATTCAAAAGCTTCCAGTATCTTCTTGACGTGCTGCCCGATCGCACCCGATCCGAGGATAATCACCTCTTTCCCGCCCAGCAGTCCCAGCTTGCTTTCCACTTTTTCACTTGCCCAATGCTTTTTAAGCTGGTTTTTGACCATGATATGTACACCACGGTAAAATCCGAGGATTCCGGCTATGATGGTTTCAGCGCAGGCTGCGGCGGACATATCTCCTACATTGGCAACCTTACCTTTGAAATCCACGTCTTTATACTGTTCAAACCCCACATTTTCGAGCTGCCAGAATCTGAGCTTCTCAGTCGCATTTTCAAGTAGCTCCGCAGGCGGATTACCGATCAGGATATCCGCATCCGCGATCGCTTCCCTGAGCTGGTCCTCCGTGAAATCCTCGTTGACTATAACTTCTGCCTTGTCTGAAAGCTGCTCAACAAGTGCATCCTGCTGATCCTTATGAAGCGAGGTATATAATAGAATTTTCATGTGCATCAATTTAATTACTGCATTTTCACTGCCCATACTGACAGCGAACTGCCTTTCACCGGGAATTCTGCCCAGCCGTTTTCCGGAATAATGATTTCGTGATCAAAATGACCCATATAATCTACAAAGGTCTTTCCTGCATGCCTTGCGCCAATTTCCATATTCCGCGCTGTGTCACCGCCAATGGAAAGCACTACCGCACAGCCAGAGTTTTCGTGATCGTCATCGCCGCCACGTACCCAGCCAATGCTGTCCTGTGCTTCGAAATAATCAGTCTGCTGGCCGTAAGAAATGTTTTTACGTACAAACAAAAGCGTTTCCAGTCCTTCCAGTTTCTCCAAAGTGATATCGTGCACCTGACCGTCGTTCCCTTCGTCGCTGTATGTAGATCCGTACAAGTCGGTGTAAAAAACGCATGGGTAACCTGCTTCCCTGAGCAGGATCAATGCGTAGGCAAGCGGTCTGAACCAATGCTCTACCGTTTGTTCCAATGATTGCAAAGGCTGCGTATCGTGGTTTTCAACCAGCGTCACGGCAAGTTCCGGGTGCGTTTGCACGAGGGTATCTTCAAAGATCGCGCGCAGATCGAAATTCTCCCTTTCTTTGGAAGCGCGGAAGAAGTTACCCTGCAAAGGCGCGTCAAACAATGACATCCTGCCGCCGGTAGATTCTATATATTGGTGCATGGAAGGCAGATCGTAAGGTGCCCAGTACTCTCCTACCGAGTAAAATTCGCGGTTGTATTTTCCACGTAAATGATCCAGCCATTCCACGAAGAACTGCGGGTCCATATGCTTGATTGCATCCAGCCGGAATCCATCCATTCCCACGGTTTCGTAAAACCACTCGCCCCACCGCTTCAATTCCTCGCGCACGTGCGGGTTCCTGAAATCAATATCCGAGAGCATGAGGTAGTCGAAATTGCCGTTTTCAAGATCCAGTACATCCTGCCACCCGTCTCCATACTCGTTTTGAATGCTGTAAATAGCGGTTTCCTCGGTGGCTGCATTGTAGTCAACACCTGAGAAACATTGGTAATCCCAGACAAACGCTGAGTACTTTCCTCCCCTGCCCGGGAATGTAAACCTGGTATAAGCTTCAATTTGTTTGGGCTCGCTGACAAACTCGTTACGGTTTTCAGGGGTAACCTCCCTTACAGTCACGGTTTCTTTTTCATCTGCCCCGCCCATATGGTTGAGAACGATATCTGAGTATACGTTGAGGCCAGCTTCCTGGGCTTGTTTTACAGCTGCGATCAGCTCCTCCTTCGTACCGTACTTTGTTCTGACTGATCCTTTCTGATCAAATTCGCCCAGATCGTATAAATCGTACGAATCGTAGCCTGATGATTTGCCGCCTTCCATTCCTTTGTGTGCAGGAGGAAGCCAAACGGCGTCGAAACCCATTGATTTGAGTCGCGCTGCTTCTGCTGCAAAGTGGTTCCACAAACTTCCGTCCGCGGGATAATACCATTCAAAGAATTGCAGCATTGTGTAATTGTCCATCTAGTAGTTTGGTTTTGAAAAAATAACAGGGAGAGATATCCCTTCGGAGTGTACAATCCAATTATTGTGCCTGCCGGATTTCCCTGCTCGCGGCAACGATCTGCTGGGCAGCAAGAAGCGCCTGTTTGGAGGGTTCGTGTAAAATCCTACTGTGTTTGCTTGTAAAATCCGTATCCCAGATACCCGCATGGTGCCAGATATCCAGGTTATCCCAATCGGGACGGTCAATAATCGGGTACAAACACACACCCAGAAGAGGAACACCGCGACTGATGAGCTCGGCGCATTCATTGGCGATCATTTCAATCCAGATAGGCCGGTCTTCCTTCGGGTGACTGGTTTCTGAGAGTAATATCGGCTTGTTGTAGCGGTCGTAAACGGGTTCAAGCAAATCGGCCAGGCGGCGCCACCTTGGATCTGGTACCGCATCGTTCCAGCCGAGATAGGTATAATCGCCGGCCACCCATTGGTTATTATAATAGTAATTGAAACCCAATATATCCACCAGATCCTCACTGCCGTCCAGTTCAGGACATATCCTGCCGCAGAGCATATCCACGGATTGAAACTGATATTCATTTTCAATGGCCGCCCTGGCAATTTCCGTCTGGGTTGGATTAATACCGGCAACCACATTGGCGAGCGGCTCCGTAGTGACAATGCGGACGAGCGTACTTATTTGCTTCATCGCTCTTGCTGCCGCAATGTATGCGCGCATCAATGCATACTTTACTTCCCAGCCGTTTCTCAGGGAGTAAGGTGATGTACCTGCAACCTCGCCGCCGAGCCACGAAATGAAGCTTACCTCATTAATAGGTGTGACAAACAGAGGTTTACCCGGATAACGATTTGTGTAGAAGATTACGAAAGCCTCACAAACTGCAACGAAGCGCGGTGTAAAATGCGGATGCATAGGACTGAGATCGGCAGGATAGCCAAAGTGACAAATGTCCCATATCTGTTGAATGTCCAAATCGTCAGCTGCGTGCATCATTTCTGCAACAGTATCAAAATTGTATTGATAAGGCAAAAATTCCACCACGCTCCACCGGATTCCTTCCCGTACAGTCTGAATGCCAAGTGACCTGATACGGGCATAATCTTCCCGCATCAGGTCCAGGTGGCCGGTAATATCAAGCAAATCGACCCGGTTTCCCGACGAATTCAACTGATCGCTGCATTCAAACCCTCCCATCCAGAAAGTCTGGAACAGGTTCTCGGGATCAGCATAAGAATGATCTTGCACCAGGCAGTTTGTTTAAACTATAATTAGAGGAAATCCTCAGAACATTTTTTTAAGATCATTCAGATCGACGTCCCCGTCTTTGTCCTTGTCAAGACCGAACTTACTACCGATGCTGCTGATCTGTCCGCCGAGGCCGCTGTTCTGATTACTGCCAGTTGAAGCGCCACCGGTCAGGCCGCCCAGCAATCCGCCCAGGTCAAAGCCGCCTGCGCCGCCCTGTGCTCCCCTGCCAGCAATTACTTTGCTGATTACCATTGGAATAACAGCTGCTGCAATGGAAGAAGCGGTAGATGCATTGATGCCGAACTTTTGCATGATACTGCCCATGAAGTTGTTCGAGATTTGCTGTACGGCTGGGTTACTCTGAGCCGAACCACTCTGAACAGAGTTCACCAGCCCATCTACCTGGCCAGAAGCCTGCACATTCCCGAGCCCGTTTACGACAGCCGTATGTGCCTCCCGTAAAACGTCTTCGTTATGTTCATTAGGAACCTGGTCGTTATCGACAACAGCCTGCTGGCCGCTTTGTTGTATGATCTTAAATAGTTCGTCGAACATAGCTGTATGATTAAGTTTGTTGATGATCTGTTTCTTGTAGCATTCACCCGTTAAATTTCCATGCCATTGCT
>NZ_JBHYGF010000323.1:0-26908 GCF_051859145.1 Dyadobacter sp. | reverse complement strand
AGACGGAAGTACCCTGCTTTGGACCGGTGACCCGATGAAGGCTGATTTGAATATTACCGCGGCGTACCCAGTTATGGTGGACCCGGGCTCGATCTCTTCCAAATTCCAGGGCGCAAGTAAGATTCCTGTTGAAGTACAGATCATTATCACAGGTAACCTTACTACGCCGAATATTACATTTAATATCGATCTTCCGAAAGCCCAGATCGACGAGCAGATTATCAGCGACATAACCAACCAGAGATTCTGGGAGGATATGCAGGGCAATCCGGCGGAGATGAACAAACAGGCATTTGCCCTTTTGATCACCAACAAATTTATTACGGACCAATCTTCGCCCGGGTTTAACCTGGGATCGAGTGCGGAAGCAGTTGCCCGCCAGAGCGTAAGCCAGCTATTAACTGACCAATTAAACAACCTGGCCTCGGATCTGATCAAAGGTGTCGATCTGGACATTGGACTGAATTCAACGGCCGACCAAACCAATGGCGCACGTACAGATTTGAATCTCGGATTGAGTAAAGCGTTTTTGAATAACCGATTGAAGGTTTCGGTAGGTAAAAACTTTGAATTAGAGAGCCAGAATAACTCTGCAAGCTCCACGGAGGTTTTTGACAACATTGCCCTCGATTACTCGCTGACCAAAGACGGAAGGTACCTGTTCCGTGGTTACCGTAAGAATCAATACCAGTCCATTCTGGAAGGTTTTATCGTCGAAACCGGCGTGAGTTTTATCATCACTGCGGATTATGATCTTTTCCGTGAAATTTTTCAAAGGCAGCGAAATGAAGAATAGTTTATTTGGGATACTGATTTCATGTGCATTGTTGACAGGTTGTTCGGTCAACAAATATGTTCCGGAGGGACAAAGTCTTTACGTAGGCAGCAAAGTCAAGGCCCAGCCTGACAGTATCACCCGTCCTAACATTTCCGGCGTTGCCAGTCAGCTCGAAGGAATCATCAAACCGCCACCAAATAAAACCTTGTTTGGTTTTGCGTGGAAGGTTTGGTTTTACTATTGGATCGGAGAGCCCAAAGATGAGGGTGGATTAAAAAGCTGGTTCCGTAACAAACTGGGAGAAGCCCCACGTTTTGCAACGCAGCGTGTGGCAGATATCAATGCAACTAATATGGTTTCATTTCTCGACAATGAAGGCTACTACCGGTCTTCGGCACAGGGAAAGCTGGTTCCCAGCAAGAAGGCAAAGCGAAGAACTGCTACCATGGAATTCGACGTATACGTAATGCCGCGGTACGTGATCAATGAAATTAGTTACGTAGTACCTGATAGTTCCCTCTTCAATAGAGACCTGGTTCTTGCCAAAAAAGACACCTACCTTAAAAAAGGTGATCCTGTAAGGTTGGATGTAATTTCATCTGAAAGAAACCGCATTGACAATGAGCTGAAAGGAAAAGGTTACTACCTTTTCAATCCCGATTACCTCATCATCAAGGTTGATTCGACCATCGGAAGAGTGGACTCTACTTTGGCGCCTCAGCAGGTCAACCTGTTTTTGGAAGTAAAGAACACAACTGCTCAAACCTCATTAAAACAATATTTTTTAAACCGAATTTACGTCAACACCGGAACGGATGAAAACAAATCTGCGGACACTGTAACAAACCAGCCGATTCGTCGGGGTTTAAATATAACAGACCCGGGCAAGCTTTATAAAAGACGGATTTTCTACGACGCGATAGGGTTCAGGCGAGGTAGTATGTACACGAATAAAATGCACGATGTTTCGCTGCAACGTCTGGTCAATCTACAAAACTTCAAGTCTGTCCGTAATCGTTTTGAGCTGGTTCCACGCTCAGACTCTGCATTGCTGAATGTATATTATGATTTAACTCCATTAAAGAAAAAAGCCCTTCAAACTACAATTGCAGCGAGTACGAAGTCCAATAACCTGGGCGGCTCACAGCTGGATGTGACCTGGCGCAACAGGAATACATTCAAAGGTGCCGAAATGCTGTCAATCAGTCCGTACTTCGGATTTGACGTCCAACTCGGCGGCGGACAGCGCGATAACTCGAATCAGTTAGGCCGGGAATATATCAGGTATGGGGCGCGGGCAGATTTGTCTTTCCCGAGGTTTGTTGTGCCTTTTGTTAGAATAAGACCAGAAAAGAGCCAGGCTCTTCCCAAGACAATCCTTTCACTTACATACGAAAACCGGGTACAGCGCAATTTTTACACTACCAGGTCCATTCGCGGTGACTGGTCTTATGTATGGAGAAAAAACCAGGAAGTAGAGCATACTTTGACTCCAATATCTATCAACTTTGTCGAACCCCGGAATGTAAATGGAGAGACGCTTGACGCAATCGTATTCGATCCAAACACTAACCCACTTGACGTTAAAAGGTACCTTGAAATCCTCAGCCAGAAATACCTGATCGCAGGTTCCAACTACTCCATTTCATATCGGCCAACTCCAAAACCGTTCAGTCGAAACCAATTTGCTGTTACTGGCGGGATTGACTACGGCGGCAACTTGTTGAGTCTGTTTGCAAAGCGCCCGCCGCAGGATACACTGCCGAAGGAGTTTTTGGGCGTACCAGTGTTTCAGTATGTTAAATTAGATGGTGATGTACGCTACTATCGCACGATAACCCCGGGCATTAAATGGGCAAACCGGCTATTGCTGGGCGCTATTCGCCCATACGGGAATTCAAAAACAATGCAGACTCCCCAGTTCAAGCAGTATTTTGGCGGAGGTAGTACCGGAATCCGCGCCTTCCGTGCGAGGTCACTTGGTCCGGGATCTTACCCGCCTGATACGGCCCAAATCAGTTTGTATGGGTACCAGTCTTTTGCAGATATAAGAATGGAATTTAACAGTGAACTCCGCTTTCAGCTAACAAAACTGATCAACGTGGCTGCATTTGTGGACGCAGGGAACATCTGGGCTTTTGGTGATTCGTTACGCGCCGGGTTCGACTCGCGTGGAATCATCAAAAAGGATTTCCTCAGAGAACTGGCTGTTGGCGGTGGAATTGGTTTGCGCCTGGATTTCTCATTCCTGGTTTTCCGCCTCGACCTTGCTACGCCATTCAGAAAGCCGTGGTACAAAGGTTTAGCAGATCCTGATAATCCCGACGATCCAACAAGAAATAAGAATCCCTGGGTATTTAATGAGGTTAACTTCCGGGACAAAGCCTGGCGGCGCGAGAATCTGGTGCTGAATATTGCAGTGGGGCTACCTTTTTAAGTTTGAATTCTCTGAATTAAATATGAGCTCATTCCCTGCCGTAAAACAAACAAACTCCCAGCCAGATAATCGCTATTAACCAGATAACGCGGGTTTTGCTGCGGGCAGAACAGGTTCTGATTGTAAAGTAGAGTATTGCTTTCATCACAAGAGAAATTGCGGCAGCAAGCAGATAATACCGAAAAGGAAGTCTTTCAATCCCGACCCTGTTTTGGACCAAAACACAACATATCGAAAACAGAAAGCTTCCTACGATTATAAACCGCCAGAGGTCTTTGCTCAGGTCTTTCGGGGTAGACTGATCCATAAGAAATGAGATAAGGGTTGCTAATCTTTATTGCTAATCGGAAATCGCGCAACACGCACCTAAGTTTACTACCGGATCTCCTGACACAGCTCAATCAAAATCCCATTGGTACTTTTTGGATGGAGAAAGCAGACCAGCTTGTTGTCAGCGCCGGGTTTGGGTTCAGCGCTAAGTAAGGTGAATCCTTCATTTTGTAGCCGCTCCATTTCAGCATTTATATCTTCTACTTCAAAGGCGACGTGGTGAAAGCCCTCGCCTTTTTTTTCTATATAGCGGGCAATGACACTGTCTTCACTTGTTGCTTCCAGAAGTTCTATTTTAGTTTGATTAATCTTGAAAAACGAAGTCGCAACATGCTCAGATTCTATAATCTCCTGCTTGTAGGGCTGCGCATTTAAAAGCGCAGAAAAAAGCTTCTCAGCAGCCGCCAGCTCCTTCACCGCAATCCCAATATGCTCCACATTGATCATAAAAGACTAAAAGCTCATACTCGTAAACCCTGAACTCGTAAACTTTAAACTCATAAACTTTAAACTCATAAACTCATAAACTCCAACCTCACTTCCTATTATCCTGCCCTCCTACCATACTCAAATAACTCTCATACCTGCTGATTGCAATATCACCCTCTGAAACTGCATCTTTCACAGCACAACCCGGCTCATTGATATGCTGACAATTATTAAACCGGCATTTGTTCAATAGCTCGCGCATTTCGGGAAAGTAATGGCTGATTTCGGTAGCCTCCATATCGGCCAATCCCAGCTCTTTAATACCCGGCGAATCAATAATGAAAGTGCCGGCTTCCAGCTCGAACATTTCGGCGAATGTGGTCGTGTGTACCCCTTTGTTGGCAAATGTGGATACTTCCTGCGTTTTTATGGAAAGATCAGGCGCGATCGCATTCACGAGCGTGGACTTACCTACACCAGAGTGACCTGAAAGCAGCGAAACCTTGCCACTCAGCAATGCCGCGAAATTATCCAGTCCCTGCTCGCTCAATGCAGTGGTGGCCAGGCAGCGGTAACCAAGACTACTGTAAAGCTCCATCAGCTCTGATTGAAATTCCTTCATTTCATCATTCAGCAAATCCTGTTTATTAAAAACCAGCACACCTGGTATCCTGAACGATTCGATAGCTACCAGAAAACGGTCAATAAAGCCGAGTGATGTTCTTGGAAATACCAGTGTGGCGATCAGGATTGCCTGATCCACATTGGCCGCGATCAAATGGGCGTGAGCTGTTTTATGGACTGATTTACGGATTACATAATTTTCCCTCGGCAGAATCTCATGAATAATGCCAAAATTCTCTCCCTCATCTTCCTCTTCAAAATTGACGTAATCGCCCACCGCGATCGGGTTGGTACCTTCAATCCCAGCGCTTTGAATTTACCCTTCAACCTGCATTGCCAGATATGCCCGTCGCGGCTGTCGCGCACTTCATACCAGGATCCGGTTGACCTTAATACCAAGCCTTTAATCAAGCTCATTCTATGTTTTTTCGACTAAGTACAGAAAATAAACAGCAGTTTTCCAAACCGCATGAAAATTAATGCCACATTAAATAAATGCGAATCTCCTTTCCAGTAGTTTTTACCATTATATGGTTTTATTTGGCAAAATACCATACCTGTCTATTGGGGTAAGTATTACCTGTAAGTCTCCACCAGTTACCCGCAACGAATTTTATTAAATAATATTTTTTAAAAAAATCGATCATGCGCATCTTTTTTCCTACATTAGTTCGCATTTATTATAAAGAATATTAATAATACATCTACAAAAGCGCTCTACTTTGATGGACTTAGTTGCCGAAGAACCGAATTCGGTCATTGATATTCGTAAAAATCGTATCAAAAGCAATCTGCTGCTTCATTTATATCAAAATGGCGATACTTCAATTAACAAAATGGCGCGGCTCTTCCACGCCAGTATCCCATCGGCAACCGGAATAGTCAACGACCTGATCAGGGAAGGTTGGATTACTGAAACAGGAACCGGCCCCGCACGCGCCGGCCGCCCGCCGGTACTATACGGTCTGAATGCAAAGAAGTACCTGACCATGATCATGGATATCAACCGGCACGACACCCAGCTGGTTGTATTTGATCTTCATAACCAGCTTGTTGTCAAGAAAAAAGTGGATATCCGCCTCGACGATTCCACAACCTTCCTGGAACAGCTTTTCGAACAAACCGACGAGTTTTTAAGCTCCAATAACATCAGTACCAGCAAACTCTGGGGAATAGGCGTGTCGATGCCCGGACTGATCAATTCATCTCAGGGAATCAACCTTACCTACCCCAACCTGACTGCACCCGGAGAACCGCTGATCTTGCGGCTGAAAAAGCATTTTAAAGTACCGATCTGTCTGTTCAACGATACCAAAGCGACTACCATCGGAGAGCACCGGTTCGGGCTGGCAGCTCAAAAATCACAGGTGCTTACGATTAACATTGACTGGGGTGTCGGATTGGGCATTATCATCAATGGAGAAGTATTCAATGGAGCTTCCGGCTTTGCAGGTGAACTGGGCCACATTCAGGTGAAACCTGACGGAATGCTCTGCCACTGCGGCAAGGTAGGTTGCCTTGATACAATTACCTCCGCGATCGCGCTGATACGTCGCGCAAAAGAAGGTATCGCATCCGGCCGGGCGACCATACTAACACAAATTGTAAATGGTGATTTGAGCTTACTGGAAACTACACACATTATTGAGGCGGTTCACGCGGGCGACGAGTTTTCAATCGACCTGCTCAGCAATGTAGGTATTGAGCTCGGAAAAGGACTGGCTACTGCCGTGCACCTGTTTAATCCGGAGGTAATTATCGTAGGCGGCTTGTTAGCTGAGGCGGGGCCATTTATTTCCAATCCCATAGAGCAGGCGATCAACAAATACTGCCTGTCTGACTTCAAGAATTCACTATCCATCCATATTTCAAAGCTGGGCGCAAAGGCTCGCTTGCTGGGCACTCAGGCACATTTATTCGAACACCTGATTGTAAAGGAATTTCCCTGATGAATGGGCTGGCCGGCGGTCAGCCCATTATTTCTTTTACCTGATCTATAATAATCGCCGTAGCACCCGTGCCGCTGGCTACGTAATCCCTGGAAATACTTCCTGACTGGGACCGATAAGCTTCATTTTCCAGCATTTGGGTTAGCAGCCGCTCAGTTTCTGTACTGTTGTTTACTGCAAATGCACCACCAAGCTTGACAAGATCTGCTGCTTCCTGAAAGCGCTGATAGCTTTTGTTTCCAAAAATAACCGGCAAACCGAAGGTCGCGGCTTCCAGGATATTGTGTAGTCCCGCGCCAAAAGAACCGCCGATATACGCAAGTTCTCCATACCGGTAAAGCGACGAAAGCATTCCGATGTTATCGATAATAAGATAGTCAAAATCGGCTGTGTCCATTCCTGCTTTAAGCTCAGAATAGCGGATCGTTTTTCCCGAAAGCTGCTTTCGCCAGGTTTCGATTTCTTCATTTTTTATTTCGTGTGGCGCGATCACGGCTTTCAGTTTCGGACCAATGCTGTTTAATGCCGGGATCAAAACCTGCATATCCGCTTCCCAAACCGAGCCCGCGATCAGACAGGTTTTTCCATTTTTGAATGTAGCAATTTCAGGCAGGTCACGCGCATTCAATGCAATTTCGCGAACCCGGTCGAATCGGGTGTCACCGGCGATACTGCAAGATGAAATCCCTATTCCATTCAATAACCGAACAGATTCCTCATTTTGGACGAACAAATAGTCCAGACTTTCAAGCATTTGTCGATGCAGAAAACCCTGAGGCTTGAAATAGATTTGCTGAGGACGAAAAATGGCTGAAAATGAAATTGTGTAGCAATGCTGATTTCTGAGCTCCTGCAAATAGTTAAGCCAGAATTCGTATTTGATAAAGAATGCAATTCTTGGTTTTACAATTCTGACAAATTCAGCCGCGTTGGCGCGGGTGTCAATCGGGAGGTAGGCGATAAAGTCGGCGCCTGTATAATTCTTTCGTACTTCGTAGCCAGATGGGGAGAAAAATGTCAGCAGTATAAAGTGCTCCGGATATGCAGTTCTGTAAGCTTCTATGACGGGTCTGCCCTGCTCGAATTCACCCAGAGAGGCTGCATGAAACCAGGCAACAGGTCTGCTTTTTGGTTGCTTTGCAAACTGCTCTTCCAACCTTTTCAGCACGTTAGTTCTCCCTTCAACACCCAGTTTGATTTTATGATTGAAAGGTGCAGCCATTTTTACAACCGAGGCGAACAGCTGTATAGCAATCTGATAAATAAAGTTTCCCAAGGATTCTGATTAAAAGGGGATTAGAGAAAAAAGTTGTTTCCAGGAAACGTCAGATTTATAGCTATCTGGCAGGCTTTTTTCCGTCTTCTTTCGTTTAAAGAACATAAAAGTACAAAAAACCGTTAAAGTGGAGTTGGCATAAGATAGCTTACGCGATTATTTTGTATTTTCACTTTTTAGAGGACACATACCTATTCACGAAGAACTTATTTTACGAAATGATGCGTGTAAAACTTTTACTTTCAGTATCTATCCTGTTTGCACTATCAACAGATATATACGCTCAACGCCGTGCGGCAAAGAATGAGGACAGTGAGGAGAGCTATAAATCTTTCACTTCGGTAGGTATCACCACGAATACGAACTCAGGTATCCTTGGCGGGGCCGTGTTCCGCCAGTCTTCGGCGCTTTCTTCCAAGCTTTTTGGTAAAAACCAGTATCGCTATCTGGCCGTGGAAGTGGTAAATGTAAAACATCCCAAAGAGCTTTCTACCCAGGATTTCGTAACCGGTGCGCGTCTTGTGTTTGGCAAAGAAAATTACCTTTTCGTAGTAAGACCGGAATATGGACGCGAGCTTTCGTTATTTAGCAGGCAAGATGACGAAGGAATTTCCATTAGCGCGATTGTTGCTGCCGGGCCTTCGCTGGGTCTAGAAAAACCGTATATGGTACAATTTCAGTCTTCGGACGGTCGTGTAATCACAGAGCCTTTTGATCCCGTTAAACATGCAGGAAGCACGCAAAGTACCGGCATTGTCGGCGCAGGAAGCTTCTTTCAGGGGTTTGGTCAAATGAAGGTGGTACCAGGCCTGCACGTAAAAACCGCAATGAGTTTTGAATTAAGTGCATTCAGAGAGAACGTAACTGGTCTTGAAATTGGTTTTGTTGCAGAAGCATTCACGAGAAAAGTCCAGATTATGGCATTTGCAGAAAACCGCAGCCTGTTTACATCGGGCTATCTTACACTTTACTTCGGAAGCAAAAAACGCTAGTTCCCATTACAAATTGGCTGCTGGTCAATAAACCAGCCGGTCAGAGCATATAGATTTCTTATGATTGAATTACCAGTTATTCCATCGGAGCGTAAAAAAAGGCCCGACTGGTTGAGAGTTAAACTTCCAGCAGGACCGGAGTTCCGGAAAGTAAGGCAGCTTGTTGATAACTATAAACTGCATACGATTTGTGAAAGCGGCAACTGTCCCAATATGGGAGAATGCTGGGGAGCCGGAACAGCTACTTTCATGATCCTGGGAAATGTCTGTACGCGCAGCTGCAGTTTTTGCGCAGTAGCAACAGGCCGCCCCAGCGAGTACGATACCGACGAACCAAGGCGCGTGGCAGAAGCGATCAAGTTAATGCAGGTAAAACACGCAGTACTTACGTCTGTCAACCGGGATGAGTTGAAAGACAAAGGCGCTGAGATCTGGTACCAGACTGTGAGGCAGGTGAAAGAAAACACACCTGAAACGACAATTGAAACTTTGATCCCCGATGTAAAAAGCAACTGGGATGCATTGATCAGGATGATTGAAGGCGGGCAGGAAGTGGTGTCGCACAACATGGAAACGGTAGAACGTTTATACCGCGCAGTGCGCCCGCAAGCCAAGTACGCGCGCAGCCTTGAACAGATTAAAAGAACAAAGGAATACGGTCAGCGGACCAAGTCGGGCATTATGCTGGGATTGGGCGAAACGCAGGACGAAGTATACAAAGCAATGGACGATTTAGCCGAAAATGGCCTGGATATCCTGACTTTGGGACAATACCTTCAACCTACCAAAATGCACCACGAGGTGATTGAATGGATCACGCCTGAAATGTTTGAAAACTACAAAGAGGAAGGTTTAAGACGCGGACTGAAGTATGTTGAGTCTGGACCGCTTGTTCGTTCCAGCTATCATGCGGAAAGACACGTAAATGTTCCTATCTGATTTTGACCAAATAAAAAAGCCTGTCTGGATTGATCCAGGCAGGCTTTTTTGTTTTCAGCTTCCTCCTTTTATTCGAATTGTTACCAATTCAGGCGTTCGTTTTTCGGTTCGTTTTATTTGGTTAATGACTTAAAAAAAGTCAATTTTGTTTTTTAGTCTATACACTACATTACAGTCTCTACAGATCAACTTTCATCAATTCAGTTTATGCCGTACTTATTCACCTCGGAGTCCGTATCTGAAGGACACCCAGACAAGGTAGCAGATCAAATATCAGATGCGCTCATTGATAACTTTTTAGCCTGGGATACTGATAGCAAAGTGGCTTGTGAAACTTTGGTAACAACCGGACAGGTAGTACTCGCAGGAGAAGTTAAAACCAACACCTATCTCGATGTTCAGAAAATTACGAGAGAGGTGATCAGGCGAATTGGATATACCAAGAGCGAGTACATGTTTGAAGCGAATTCCTGCGGGATTTTGTCTGCCATTCATGATCAGAGCGCAGATATCAACCAGGGTGTTGACCGTGCAGTATCTTCTTCCAGCTTTGAAGAAAAAGCAAACGCACAGGGTGCGGGTGACCAGGGTATGATGTTCGGCTACGCGACACGCGAGACTGAAAACTACATGCCGCTTGCCCTCGACCTTGCACACAAGATACTTCAGGAAATGTCGGCTATCCGTAACAACGAGTCCAGCCTGATTCCTTACCTCCGTCCGGATGCAAAATCACAGGTAACAATTGAATACAGCGACGATAACGTACCCCAGCGTATTGACACGATCGTTGTTTCGACACAGCATGACGACTTCGATTCAGAAGAGGCAATGCTGGCGAAAATCAAGCAGGATATTATCAGCATTGTAATTCCACGCGTGAAGTCGAAACTGACTCCTGAATTGCAAAAGCTTTTTACCGGCGACATTACTTACCACATTAACCCAACCGGGAAATTCGTAATCGGTGGTCCGCACGGAGATACTGGCTTGACGGGAAGAAAAATCATCGTTGATACTTATGGTGGAAAAGGTGCCCACGGCGGTGGTGCATTCTCAGGAAAAGATCCTTCCAAAGTGGACCGTTCAGCAGCTTACGCGACGCGCCACATTGCCAAAAACATGGTAGCATCAGGTCTTTGCGACGAAGTACTTGTTCAGGTATCTTACGCGATCGGTGTTGCAAAACCTTGCGGCTTGTATATCAACACTTACGGAACTGCAAAAGTAGCTGACCACGACGGAGTGATCGCAGAGAAAATCGCTGAGATCTTCGACTTGCGTCCATATGCGATCGAGCAGCGTTTGAAGTTGCGTAACCCAATGTACTCGGAAACTGCTGCATACGGCCACATGGGACGTAAAAATGAAATAGTTACCAAACATTTCAAAGGCGCAAACGGCGAAGAGAAACAAGTAGAAGTTGAGCTTTTCACCTGGGAGAAACTCGATTTTGTTGACAAGATCAAAGAGAAGTTTTCGATATAATTTTCAGAAGTTTATCATAATACGAAAACAGGCCGGCGAAATTCGCCGGCCTGTTTTCGTATATGTGTTGACACCTCAAAACTGCGCCTGCTCTTCCAGTTCACTATCGTGGGCGATGCGTTCGATCATTCGCATTTTTTCGTAGTTTTTGGGCCGTGAGAAGAATGTGTAAATGGCTGGAATCACATATAAGGTCAAAACAAGCGAGAAGAGCAACCCTCCCATAATTACAATCCCCATTGACATCCGGCTTTTACCCGCTGAGCCCAATGCCATCGCAATGGGCAATGCACCCAGGATCGTTGCCAGGCTCGTCATTAAAATTGGTCTGAAACGCAGCGTGGCTGCCTCCAATGCAGCTTCCTGAATGCTCCTTCCCTGCTCCCGCAGCTGGTTCGCAAACTCCACGATCAGGATACCATTTTTCGTAACCAGACCGATCAGCATGATCATCCCAATCTGCGAGAAGATATTTAAAGTTTGATCAAAGAACCACAGTGAGAACACTGCGCCACCGATCGCAAGTGGCACGGTAAACATAATAATGAACGGATCCACAAAACTTTCAAACTGGGCTGCCAGAATGAAATAGATCAGCACCAATGCAAGAAAAAACGAAAACATCGTATTGGAAGAACTTTCTGCATAATCTCTTGAAGAGCCGCTGAGTGAAGTTTGAATTGATTCGTCTTTCAATTTGTCCCGTATCCTGTCCATTGCAGCAATCCCGTCACCAATGGTTTTTCCCGGCGCCAATGCGGCTTGTACCGTGGCGCTCATGTAGCGGTTGTAGTGAAAGAGTTGTGGCGGGCTGCTTTCTTCTTCCGCTTTTACAATATTGTCCAGCTGCACCAGCGTTCCATTTGCTGTTTTCACAAACATACTTTTCAAATCCAGCGGCTCGTCGCGGTTCGTGCGATCATACTGCCCGATAACCTGGTACTGGCGGCCATTCATTGTAAAGTAGCCAAACCGCTGCCCCGCAAATGCAAGCTGCATCGTTTGCGCCACATCCTGAACAGATACGCCAAGCGACTTAGCCTTTTCCCGGTCAATGGATATCTGAATTTCAGGCTTGCTGAATTTCAGGTTAACATCCGTAATTGCAAATGTCGGATCGTTGGAAGCTTCCTCCATGAATTTGGGCAGGTACTCTCTCAGTTTTTCAAAATCGGGCGCCTGGATCACATACTGAATAGGCAAGCCGCCGCGCGAATCCACGGAAATCGTCTGTTGCTGCACTACAAATGACTTTGCATCAGGCATTTGTTTCAACTTCTGATTGATATAGTCCGCAATTTCCTGCTGCGATTCTTTCCTGAACTTCTTATCCACCAACGCAATCCTGCCGCTGCCCGTATTCGCCGCGCCCAAACCCGAGTTACCCGGCGAAGTGATCAACATCAGCCCCTTTCTGCCCGGCATGGAATCCATTAACATATCACTGACATTCTGAACATACCTGTCGGTAAACTCAAAGGAAGAACCTTCCGGCGCGGTCATATTGATCCGGAACCAGTTGCGATCGTCCAAAGGCGCCAGCTCGGATTGCAGGTCTTTGCCAAAAAACCAGATCATACCCACTGTTACCAAAACCAGCGGCACAGCTACCCAGCGCATTTTCAAAAACTTGCCCAGCGCGGTTCCGTAGTTCTCTGTTATTTTTTCAAAAAACGGCTCTGTCTTTTCATAAAACCAGCTTTTCTGATGCGTTTTGCGAACCAGGTATGCATTCAGCATCGGTGTTAATGTGAGCGACACAAATGCAGAAATCAATACCGCTGCCGAGATCACAATACCAAACTCACGGAACAGTTTACCCACAAAACCTTCCATAAAAATCACGGGCAGAAACACGGAAGCCAGTGTAATGGAAGTTGACAAAACCGCAAAAATGATCTCGTTGGATCCTTTAATAGCAGCTTCAATGGGGCTCATCCCCTGCTCTATCTTCTTGAAAATATTCTCAGTAACTACAATTCCGTCATCCACTACCAGGCCGGTAGCCAGTACAATCGCGAGCAGCGTAAGTACATTGACCGAAAAGCCCATGATGTACATGATAAAAAACGTCCCGATGAGCGAAACGGGAATATCGATCAATGGGCGGAATGCGATCAGCCAGTCGCGGAAGAAGAGGTAAATGATAATAACCACGAGCACAATCGCAATCAGCAGCGTTTCGCCTACTTCTTCAATGGACCGTTCCACAAAAATGGTGTTGTCAATCAGCGTATCCAGCTCATAATCTTTCGGCAGCTCTTTTTTGATTTCCGCCATTCTCTTATTCACCTCTTCGGCGATATTAAGGTAATTGGCGCCCGGCATCGGGGATATGGCCAGACCGATCATCGGTACGTTGTTCAGACGAAGGATTGTTTCTTCGTTTTCTGGCCCTAATGTTGCGTGGCCGATATCTTTGAGGTGGATAGTCTGAGTGGATGAATTTTTAACGATCATCTCATTAAAATCATTTTCCGTGCGGAACCTGCCGATCGTCTTAACAGTCAGTTCGGTATTGTCTCCGGCCAGCTTTCCACTTGGCAACTCTACATTCTCCTTATCCAGCGCAACTTTTACATCCTGCGTTGTGATACCGAGTGCAGCCATTTTGATGGGATCCATCCAGATCCGCATCGCGTATTTTTTCTGACCGAAAATGCGGATCTCACTTACGCCCTCAATGGTTTGAAGGCGCTGCGCAATCACGTTTTCAGCATAGTCACTTACTTCCAGGTGTGATCGCGTGTCGCTTTTGAATGTAAGTACGATGATCGGTTCCGAGTTGGCATCGGCTTTGGCTACCACTGGCGGACCGTCAATATCAAGTGGTAAAGTCCGCGAAGCAGAGCCTACTTTATCCCGGACATCATTCGCAGCCCGCTCCATATCCACACCAATATCAAATTCGACGGTAATCTGGCTGGTACCTTGGCTGCTCGTGGAATTAATGGATTTTATTCCCTCAATGCTGTTCAGTTGCTTTTCGAGAGGCTCGGTAATCTGGGATTCGATAATATCCGCATTCGCGCCGGTATAGCTTGTCCGGATTGAAACTACCGGCGGATCAATGGAAGGAAATTCGCGCATTCCCAGAAATTTATAGCCCAGAAAGCCGAACAGGATAATCAGGAGGTTCATGACAATTGCAAGAACCGGCCGTTTGATAGAAAGAGTTGAAATACTCATAAATAAGTAGGATATCAGTTCACCTTAACGGCTGTATTCGGCTTAATTGCAATGATTCCGGAGGTAATGAGCGAGTCGCCGGGTTGCAGACCCTCAACTACCTGAATTTTCTTGTCTGTCCGTAAACCCGTCGTCACCATCACTTCCTGTGCTTTTCCATTTTTTACTACAAAAACCTTCTTGCCTTTCAAAACGGGCACAATTGCCTCGGTAGGAACCATCAGGGCGGCTCGGTTTGCTTCCAGGTCTGCAAGTATTTTAACAAACATACCGGGGACAAACCGGTTCGACGGATTTTGTGCGACGGCTCTGATGCGCAGGGTTCTTAAATTCTCGTCAACCTTCGGGTCAATCGCCAGAATTTTGGCATTGTAAGTAGCCGGGTCACCGTCAAGGCTGAACTTTACGGTGTTGCCAATGCGGATATTCGGGGAGTATTTTTCAGGAACCGTAAAGTCAATCTTCACCGGATTGCTTTGTACAATGGTTACGATGGGCGTACCCGGAGCCAGGTATGCGCCTTCGCTGATGTATTTCAAACCAATGCGGCCACTGAAAGGCGCACGGATTTCAGTCTTTTCAAGCTGGGCTTCCAGTACTTCCTTCTCAGCTTCCAGCAGGCGGATGTTGTTTGAAGTCACATCATATTCTTCGAGGTTGATCGCTTCCACATTCAACAGCTTCTTCTGGCGCGCTTCTATTTTCTTGCTAAGATCCTGGTTGTAAGCTACTTTTTGCAGTTGCGCCTGCAACTCGCGGTCATTTATTTTGGCGATCAGCTGGCCTTTCGTGATTTGTGCGCCTTCCTGGATATTCAGCTTGACAAGCCTTCCCGAAGTCTCGGCCATCAGGTTCACCTCTTCATTCGGCAGCACGGTACCTGACGCGAATATTTGATTTTCAATTGTTTCATTTTTGACAACAAATACATTCACCGGCACCGGAGCGCCACCAGCAGACTTGCCGCCTTTTCCTTCGCCGCCCTTTTTGGTGCTGCCACTCCCGTCGGTACCTGGCTTTGAGAAGATAAAAAGCTTACCTATTACCAGCCCTACAATGATTACCCCCACCAGCATTATTGTACGCATGATCTTACTTCAAATAAATTTCGTTCAAAAACAATTTCAATAAATTATATTCCCTTATCTCTCTTAATTAAATATACTTCATATTGTACAAAGCGGCAACGAGTAATTTTTATACTTCCCGGCAATGGGAAAGTTGTATTACCATTTTATTTCCAAATATCCCCTTTGGATAATTGGTTTACCCGCACTTACTCCGTTAAACTATATTTAGTAAAACCCACATTCCCATTCTACCGAAATGAAAACCTGCTACGGTGCCAAGATTTTACTGTCCACACTATTTCTTATACTCAATACAATGCACGCAAACAGTCAGAACCCAATTAAAACCTATGAGGCCAATTGGAAGAAAGTAGCAGATTTACAGGCAACTGGTCTTGCCAAATCCGCATTAACGGAAGTCCGCGAAATTTACAGGCAGGCCCGACAAGAGAAACAGGGCGCACAGGTGATCAAAGCTGCCATTGCGATGGTCAATCTGCAAAGCGAACTCAGGGAAAACAGTGAAATATCGGCGATCAAGGAGCTGGAAACAGAACTCGCTAGTAGTTCAGGTGTGGTCAAATCGATTTTCAACAGTCTCTTAGCCAGCCACTACTACAATTATTACCAACACAGGCGGTGGCAACTCTACCGGCGCACTGAAACAACGGGCTTTGTAAAGGATGATATCAATACCTGGTCGACAACCGACTTTCATCACAGAATCGCAGAATTATACCTTGCTTCTCTCAGCAATGAAAAGCAGTTGCAGCAAACAAAACTGGAACCCTTTGACGCGATCATTATAAAAGGCAATGCCCGCAAGCTTCGCCCAACTTTGTACGATTTACTGGCGCACAACGCGTTAGGTTATTTTTCATCGGACGAACCAGAGTTGAAGAGGCCCGCCTACGCTTTTGAAATCAATTCAGCCTCAGCCTTTGATCCTGCCGCAGATTTTATACACCGTTCATTTGAAACAAAGGATTCTACCTCGCTCGAACTATATGCATTGAAACTTTACCAAAAGCTGATTGCATTTCACTTGCATGATCCGGTTGCGGATGCATTGATCGATGTCGACCTTGCCCGCATTCAGTATGTGAAGCAAAAGTCGGTGCATGAGCATACGGACGAGCTGTATTATCTGGCGATCAACCACGTAGCCAACCAATACCAGAAAATGCCTGCTGCGGCACAAGCATGGTACCTGCTGGCCGAATACCACTTTGATCGTGGTACTACCTACAAAATCAGGGAGGATTCGTCGAACCGTTTTGCTAAAGTGCAGGCAGTATCGATCTGTAAGGAAATTATTAAGCAGAATCCCACTTCGGAAGGTGGTGTCAATGCAGCTAATTTGCTGAGCAGGATTCGGCAAAAAGCACTTCAATTTAATGCAGAGCAGGTAGTAGTTCCGGATAAGCCTTTTCTAATTTTCGCAGAATATCAGAATATTAACAAACTTTATCTCAGGCTCGTAAAATCAACAGCTGCGTTGCTGAAAAACTTTGAAATGCGGGATAGCGATGCTTTTTGGCGCATTGTGTCAAAAGCATCAGCAATCCGCAACTGGGAACAAACGCTGCCCGACACCAAAGATTATCAGGAACATAGCGTTGAAATCAAAGCAGATGCATTGCCCGTGGGTGAATACATGCTGCTGGCCAGTTCAAGCCCCGACTTTTCAGATACACAATCCATTGGCGGCGTGCGGATTTTATATGTTAGCAACATCAGCTACATCCAGCGCGAGCGTGACTACTTCGTGTTGCACCGGGATACCGGACAGCCGCTCGCCGGAGCTACCGTGAAAAGGTGGGATTCCGCATTTGACTATCAAACACGGACCTACAAAAAAAGCATTGCTGCGCTTTATACGACAGACAAAAACGGGTATTTTAAAGAGAGTATGCCCAGCCAGTCGCGGGTGCAATCAGAGTCTTTTGAGATACTTCATGGAAACGACAGGCTGTTTATTCAGGAGTCTGTGAATACTTACTACAATGACGAGAAGGAGAAAAAAGTAGCTAAAACCTCCATTTACCTGTTTACAGACAGGAGCTTGTACAGGCCGGGACAGACTGTTTACTTCAAGGGCATTGCAGCCTTTGGAGAAACTGTACTGAAAGATCAGACCCGGAATATCAATATTGAACTTCAAAATGCAAATAACGAAACCGTTGAGACAATCACGAAGACAGTAAACGACTTCGGAAGTTTTTCAGGCACATTCACATTGCCACGTACCGGATTAAATGGCTCATTTTCCATTATCGCCGACTCGGAGCATACGGTATCATTTCACGTAGAAGAATACAAAAGACCGCGGTTTGCAGTGCATTTCGATACATTACAGCGTGCGTACAAATTGGGTGATACCATTAAAGTTACCGGAGTCGGAACAGCCTATGCTGGCAACCGGATCGATGGCGCGAAGGTGGTTTACAGAGTTGTGAGAAATGAAAGGTTCCTGTATCCGTGGACGCGTAGAGCCAGCTATTTCCCAATCAGCTCACCCAAAGAAATTACTCACGGTGAAACTATTACAGATCAGGAAGGAAAGTTTTATGTGAATTTTGAAGCAATACCAAATGCAAAGACGGACAAGAGCTTTGACCCGGTATTCAACTTCACCGTTTACGCAGATGTAACAGATACAAACGGAGAAACCAGAAGTGCTGAAACTTCGGTTTCTGTTGGATATAAATCTTTTCTGATCAAATCCGAAATCCCGGAAAGAGTTTCGGCTAATGATTTTACCCAGCTGAAAATCCGTACAGAAAACATGAACGGCGAGTTTGTTCCGACAGAGCTAACAGTAAAACTTACCCGCCTCATTCCCGAAAGCAGACTGATTCGTCCCCGTTACTGGGCAAAGCCGGATATGTTTGTGATGACCAAGTCCGAATTTATAGCCGGTTTTCCAAATGACGAATACAACAATGAAACGGAGCAGGAAAACTGGCCCGAGCAGGAAGTAATTTTCGAGAAGTCACAGGCACTTACCGCTGATAAAGAGCTGACAGTTCCCAGCGGCAAAGTCGCGGCGGGATTTTACAAAATAGATATTGCTGCAAGGGGCGGGGACGGAGACGAAGTAAAAGATACCAGGTACATTGAACTTACCGATGCGACTAGTAAACAGCTCCAGAGACCAGAATACCAATGGACAGAAAGCAGCCCAAAGGCTGAGCCTCAGCAGGAAACTGAGGTAAAAGTAGCAACTTCGGCTAGTGACGTTTTTGTGATTAGCAGTGATGGTAAAAGCCACACTCCAAGTAATTTCTCTTTTTTCAAACTAAATGACGAAACGCGTACCTTTCCTATTCCGGTGAAAGAGGCTGATCGCGGTGGATATTCGATTGATTATGTTTTTGTGAAACATAACCGCATTCATCAGGCGCAAAACTTCGTAAATGTGCCTTGGACGAATAAAGAACTGACGATTGAGTATGAAACATTCCGCGACAAAGCATTGCCCGGAAGCAAAGAGCAATGGAAAGTCAAAATATCGGGATACAAAAAGGAGCAAGTAGCCGCTGAGATGCTTGCGAGTATGTATGACGCTTCACTCGATCAGTTTTACGAACACCAATGGGACATACCTGATCATTGGCCCGGAGCATTAATGCCGGACACTTGGGATAACGGAATTAATTTTGCACCCAAAGATGCCACCATCGTCAACTTTTCATTTACATCAGAAAAGACTTTTGAGAAAAGCTACGACCAGCTGATTGACCCGGGTATTATCCGCATGCCAAGCGGAGGCGGAAGAAATGTACGCCATCGACGGATGCTGGCCCGGTCTCAATCTGCATTCAAAAAATCGGGTGATTTTGAGGAAGTGAAAATGGATTCGGCTGTACCTGAGCCTGCCCCTGTAATCTCTGAGGAATTAGATGCACCTCAACAGGCAGAACAATTCAAGTCGAAGGTCTACATTTCCGCACCGGAGAAGATTGAAACCCGGAAGAACTTCAATGAAACTGCTTTCTTTTTGCCAGACCTGAAAACCGATGAGCATGGCGCGGTAACATTCTCATTTACATTACCTGAGGCACTTACCCGCTGGAAATTTCAGGCTTTGGCGCATACGCCCGAGTTGGCATTTGGTTATAGTAAAAAGGAGATTATCACCCAGAAAGAGCTGATGGTACAGCCTAATGCGCCGCGCTTTCTGCGTGAAGATGACCAGATCCTGTTTCCGGTAAAAATTGCCAATTTATCTGATCGTGCATTGAGCGGGAATGCAACTCTGCAACTTTTTGATCCCGCTACCAATGAAAATGTCTCTGAGCGCTTCGGACTGATTTCAAATACAAAAACGTTTTCGATCACTGCCGGGCAAAGTGCCGCCGTTGATTTCAATTTGAGTGTTCCCGCCGGCTATCATCAGGCACTTACCTGGCGCGTAGTTGCAAAAGCAGATAACTTTTCCGACGGAGAGGAGAATACCTTACCTGTATTGTCAAACCGGATGCTCGTAACGGAAAGTTTGCCGCTGACCACACGCGGGGCCGGGAAGAAGGAATTCAGATTTGAGAAGCTGATTAACTCGGCGAATTCAAAGTCCCTCGCACATGAATCTGTTACGGTTGAATACACCAGTAACCCGGCCTGGTACGCGGTGCAGGCGCTGCCCTATCTGATGGAATATCCGCATGAATGTGCCGAGCAAACCTGGAACCGCTACTATGCCAATGCGGTTGCAAGCAACATAGTAAGCAAATCTCCCAGGGTCGCTGCCATTTTCAACTCCTGGAAAACAGTGGATACGGTTGCATTGACCAGCAACCTTCAAAAGAACCAGGAGCTCAAATCCTTGCTGCTTGAAGAAACACCCTGGGTACTTGCCGCGAAATCCGAATCGGAGCAGAAGCGGAATATCGCGTTGCTTTTTGATTTGATGAAAATGAAAGGGGAACTGGATACTTACCTGGGAAAACTGAGGGAAATGCAGAATGAAAGCGGCGGATTTCCCTGGTTCAAAGGCGGGCACGATGACCGGTATATCACTCAATATATTGTAACAGGAATCGGCAGGTTACTTCAAAAGAAGGTTATCGCCAGGAATGACAATATCAATGTGATACTCGGAAAAGCATTCCCGTACCTGGACCGTGAGCTTAAAGAAGACTATGACCGGCTAATAAAAAGTCAAGTCAACATGCAGGAATATGTTCCCGGGCCGCAGCAGGTGCAGTACCTGTATATGCGATCTTGCTTTGACAATGCGCCCGTTGCGAATACAGCCAGCAAAGCTTATCAATACTTTAAGCAAAGCGCCAGGACAAGCTGGCCAAAACAGTCCAAATACATGCAGGGGCTGATTGCATTGACGCTGCACCGTTCAAACGATATCGCCACGCCGAAGGCAATCCTGAAATCTTTACGCGAAACAGCGATTCAAAACGAAGAATTGGGAATGTACTGGAAAAACAACAGGAGCTGGTACTGGCATGAAGCACCAATCGAGCGGCAGGCGCTTTTGATAGAAGCTTTTCATGAAATAGAGGGTCAGAATGAAACAGTGGATGAACTGAAAACCTGGCTGTTGAAAAATAAGCAAACCAACAATTGGGAAAGTACCAAAGCCACTGCCGAGGCTTGTCATGCACTTTTGATGACGGGAAATGATTGGCTGAATGAAGAGAAAGCAGCAACTGTCCGAATCGGGAGCGAGGTAATAAAGCCCGACAATGCCGGATCAGGGACCGGCTATTTTAAGAAGACTTTCGAAAGCAGCGTTGTCAATGCTGAAATGGGCAAAATTGAGGTGGATATAACCAGCACCAGTAACTCGAAGTCGCCCGGCTGGGGGGCTGTGTACTGGCAGTATTTTGAAGATCTGGACAAAATTACATTTTCGGAGACGCCTTTAAAGTTGTCCAAGAAGCTGTTTATACAAACAAATACAGATCGCGGACCTGTGTTGTCGACGGTTAAGGAAGGTGACAGTCTCAAAGTAGGAGACAAAATCGTTGTACGCATTGAGCTGCGCGTGGATCGTGACATGGAATACGTGCATATGAAGGATATGCGCGCGGCTGCACTGGAACCGGTGAATGTACTGAGTGGCTACAAATGGCAGGGCGGGTTAGGATACTATGAATCCACAAAAGATGCCAGTACCAATTTCTTCTTTGACCGACTGAAAAAAGGGACTTACGTATTTGAATACCCGCTGTTTGTAAATCACCAGGGCGATTTCAGTAATGGAATCACGAGCATTCAATGCATGTACGCGCCTGATTTCACAGCACATAGTGAAGGAATCAGGATCAGCATTCGAAGGTGAGGTTAGTATGAATACGGATAAGCTGTTGGAATACGAAAAAATCCCTTTAAGCCTCAAAGACCTGATTGCTGACGAGCAGATTGCCAGTCAGCTTAACAGGATGGAATGGGTTGCAACCGAGAAAATCCACGGCGCAAATTTCAGGTTTATCTACCAGGGTAAAAGGCTGCATTTCGGTAAGCGAAAGGAATTGCTTACCTGGGAAGACGATTTCTTTGGTTTTCAGAAGGTAGTAGTAGCAACAGAGTCGCAAATCATTGCTTTGTGTGAGCAGTTGTCACTTGACTTCGGTGCTGACACGATCATAATATATGGCGAGCTATTTGGCGGCTTGTACCCGCACCCGGATGTTCCTGTCTGCGAATGCATTGAAGCGATTCAAACAGGCATTTACTATTCTCCCGACATTCTCTTTTGCGCTTTCGATATTGCGTTTGAGAATGCGCCAGACCAGAAAACATACCTTAGCTACGCACAATCCCTGACCTACTTCGATCATTTCGGCATTCTTTGCGCCAAACCTTTAAAAACCGCGAAGCTGACCGACTTGCTAAATATGGATTTGCGCATTCAAAGCCGCATACCCTTTGAACTTGGTCTTCCCGCGATTGCGGAAAATTGGATTGAGGGCGTTGTTATCAAGCCTTTTGGCCCGCTTCCGGATTCAGTAACATTTCGCCCGGTCCTCAAACTTAAAAATCCGGAATTTGAAGAGAACCAAATGTACCACCAGGCCCGGAAATGGTTATTTGTGCCAAATGTAAATAGCCTGTCTCGAAACCTGGATTTCCTGATGGATGAATTGAGAAAATACATTAATGAAAACAGGCTCAACAGCGCGATCTCCAAAATTGGAAAGCTTAGCCCGGCTAACAAAGATCAAATTGTTGTGGAGTTCATGGAGGATGTTCTGACTGATTTCAACCTTGATCATAACAATATACTGGAAGAACTTTCCGAGGCAGAAATTAAATGGATCAGAAGTCGGGTGGAAGCCGAAATCTTGCAGCTGCTTGCTAGCTGAGCATTGCACGCTGTATCTTCAAAATCGCATTCACAAATTGCCGGATATCCTCTTCATCGCCCAACATTGCATGTTGCAGTATCCAGACTGCGTCTGTGCTACAAGCCTGCTCCGCTACCGGGCAATGCACCTTCGTGTAGTCAACATAGTCAGGAATGGCGTAGCACATAAAATTCTTGTTTTGAAAAAGCGGCTGCTTGTAAAGCGGGTGCGGATAACCTTTGAAGCAAGGCACACCTTCCGCAGCCAGCATTTCAGCAAACTCATTCTTAGGTAATCCCCCAAATGCAGAAGCTTCGTACTTGAAAATGTATATATGATAACAATGCAGGGTAATTTCTTCGCCGCGTTGCAGTGGGGTAATTCCTCGAATCTCGCCGAGCAAAGTATTCAGATACAATCCATTGCTATCACGTGTCCGCGTTTGCGCTTCCAGTCTTTTCAGCTGTGCAGACAGCAGTACCGCCTGCATTTGGGTGATCCGATAGTTGCAGCCCGGATTGTAATGATCATACCACTGGCCCCCTTCAACCCTGCCTACATTACGCAATGAGTGCATTGTTGCATAAAGTTCATCATCGTCCGTGATCACAATCCCACCCTCACCGGCAGTCAGGTTTTTGGAAGATTGAAAACTAAAACTGCCAACATGCCCGATTGAGCCCAGCTTTTTCCCTTTGTACTCCGCGCCGTGAGCGTGCGCCGCGTCTTCGATTACTTTGAGGTTGTAGCGCTCAGCGATATTCATGATCGCATCCATATCACAGGCCAGTCCACCAAAATGCACCGGGATAATCGCTTTTGTCCGTTCCGTAATCGCAGCTTCAATAGCAGCCGGACTGATGTTATAAGTATCAGGATCAATGTCTACGAAAACGGGTACGCAATTGCATTCAATCACCGAAGAGGCTGTCGTAATAAAGGTATAAGGCGGAACGATCACCTCATCACCCGGTTTAACCCCGCTCGCGATCAATGCAAGCCGCAATGAAACCGAACCATTTACACAGGTTATGGCATATTTGCTGCCGCAATAAGCCGCAAATTCCGCTTCAAACCGAGCTACTGCATCACCGCAATCCGGGTTTCCCCATTTGCCACTCGCAACGATTTCCATTACTGCATTCACTTCCTGCTCGTCAAAAACAGGCCATTGAAAGTTGGTATCGATTGTTTTCGGGCCGCCGTGAATTGCCAGTTGTTCGCTCATAATGGTGTCTCGTTTTTTCAATCTGTATACTGGCTTCTCAGGCTTTCAGACTATTCCCAGTTATTTACGGATTATCAACTCGTCTTTCAGCTTTCCGGCGGGATCCAGACATTTGTAATGCAGTTCGCCGTCTTTAACGGAAATATGCTGGTAAAGCGGCCCGTCTTTGTACCTGACTTCCGCATAGCTTTCATCAGGCCACCGCTCCTGCTTGCCCGGTATGCTGATCGACATGGTGTAGATCGTCCCTTCCGCCGGAGTTGCTACCGGCTTTCCTGCATGCATTGGTTTGGTCCGGAGATAGTAATGCATGTGCCCGTTCATCACCATATCCACGTGGTATTTATCAAAAAGTGAACACCATTCCCGCATAATCTCCTCATAAGGTTCTTCGAAATTGTAGGGCGGAAAGTGAAACATCACAAACTTCCATTTTGCCTTTGAGTTCTTCAACTGCTCTTCCACCCAGCTGCTTTGCGCGGGTACCGGTAAAGTCGCGTCCATCATCAGGAACAATGCATTTTGGTATTCAAATGCGTAACTCATGTCCGCAGGCTGACCGGCCGGTCCGTTTTCAGGCAGACTGAACATTTCCTTGTACATCCAGGCACCAAGCCCGTCCTGACTGTCGTGGTTACCCGGCACCGGCATTAGTGGTCGGGTAGCGAAAGTTTTCCCGCTATGTGCCCAAAGCTGATCCCATTCGTCCCGATGCAAGCCTGTACTTACCAGATCACCAGCAATAGAGAAAAAAGCAGTTTCGGGATGTCGCCTAATCGATTTCTGCGCCATATCTCCCCAGATCGGAGAGTAATGCGTGTCTCCAAACCAGATAAATGAAAAGTCCGCTTTGTCTGCTGGCGCCGTTTTAAATTTGGCCACTTGTGTCCATTGATTTTGCTCACTTCGCAATGCATATCCGTAATCAGCACCCGGCTCTAAATCTTTGAGCATGGCAGTAAATCGGTTTACATAGCGATCATTTTGTAACAGCCTGTCCTCCATTTTAAACAAAGAAGCTTGTGAAAAAAGGGTATCGTTTGAACCTGTTTTCCAGTATTTCACTTCCCCGGCTTTCACTGTGGCTGCTGTCCGCCATTGAATGTCCACAGTTGTTTTCGGGTCGCCGCTCCATGTGAGCAATACCTGGTCGGGCTGGGTAGACGAAGGGTGTGGTGTAGTCCGGAATGCTTTTACCAAATGTGCTTCTCTGGCCCTGCCGCGCACGGTTGTAAAAAGTACCTGTCCTTTCAATCCTTCCGGCACTTCTGTTAACACAAGTCCGTCCCAATCGTGGTAGGTAAATGCGCCCGGCTGCATGGTGCTCAGCTTGTACTCGGCGGGCATTACATTCGAAACTTCAAGCTCACTGGCTTTATCTTGCGGAGCTACACTGACAAAGTAAACGGGCCTGTGTTTATCAAAACCATTAATCCCCAATCCAATGTCGCCTTCATCGAAATTCTTCTGCCAAACCTCATACGTATATTCTTCATTTTTAACCAGCAGCTCCGTTTTCCTGAAACCACTTTCTGCCAGCCAGAATGGTACAACGCGTTGTGCAGTATCGCGCATGATAGAAACAGTTATCGGCACATTTACATGAAAAGTCCAGAATTTGCCGGCAAGCACTTCCTTCTCCTTGGTGTTTAGAAAGCCAAGTATATAGTTTTCAGAAATCGTGTCCAGCTGTGCAGGTGAAAGTTCTTTATAAAACCGGGTTACTGCGCCGTCGATTACCTCCTTCACAGTCCCTTCCGGCAATGCTTTCTTCTGATGGTTACAGGATACAAATACAAACAGCAGCAGGCTAATCGTAAGTAGCTTGATCTTCATATATCATTTTATCAAAAACAAAACCGGGACTGTCAACACTTACAGCCCCGGTCTAAAATTTATTCACTTCAAAACAATTTCAATTACCAGGGTTTTCCGGTTCCTTGTACCAGCCAAGGTTTTGACCACTGGCTGTTCTTTTTACGCGGACCTGAAAAACTCGTTTCTTCTAACCTGTCGATTGCGCTTCTTACACTTGCGCCATTGTTGTTCAATTCATTGTTGCTGTAAATAAAACGCAAAGGCAGCGCACGGGAAGCAGGTGCTACACCCGGAACCAATGCTGGCAAACCTGTTCTTCTGAAATCGAACCAGGCTTCGGTTGCTGTTGTCCAGCTGGCGATCCACTTCTGCTCGATGATCTGTGCCAATGTACCTTTATAGGCTACGGTTTTTACAAAAGCGTCGTATTGGTTTTCAACACCCCAGGTTTGCAGTGACTGCTTGATCCCATTGTTGTAATGCGTTTCTGCACTTCCTGCCGCCCAACCTTTCTGTGCCGCTTCGGCCAGAATAAATAAAGTTTCAGCAGCAGAAGCCAGTCTCGCTTTCAATATTCCTCCTTTTTGTCCCTGATACGTATAGCTCAACTGTGACGCATGCTGATTTTGCACCTGCTGGCCTGTAGTCGGGTTTTCATTGTAGTAAGTAGGATCGAGCATTCCGGCCGGTATCCCCACATATTCGTTGGTATTGATTGGTCCATTGAAAAAGTCAGGACGGGTCGGTTTGTATGTATTGGGGTTAAAATGGCGGGTATACTTGTTCCCGGCAGCGATACCTGCTTTTAATTCCTGCTCGGTAAGTGACTTCACGCCATTCTGGATTACGCCGTTTTTACGGATAAATTCGTCCATTCCGGTAGCCAATGCAGGATCTGCAACCCACCTCACGTGAACTGGCTGGAACCAGACTTTCAAACGCGGATCATTGTTGGCCAACAGGCTGTTCATCAATGTGGCAGCCGGTCTTCTTCTCCGCCAGCCAGACTCACTTACGTCGTAAGCGGTTGCATTGGGCCAGGAGTTGTTTG
>NZ_JBHYGF010000322.1:0-4955 GCF_051859145.1 Dyadobacter sp. | reverse complement strand
AAGACTAACAAACTGGTCAAAGAAGTTCAGATCGAAAGTACCAGCGAAAAGCTGATCTCATTACAATAGGATTATTAAGGTTCATTATAAAACAAACAATCCCGGCCAAAGTCGGGATTGTTTGTTTTATAATAGTTCCTTTTCGGGATCCCAGAAGCAGGTTTTCCAGTTCTGGATCTTATTGTTTTTGACCACTACACCCTCGCTTTCCAGCAATTCCTGCATTGTAGTAGGTGTTTCAAAAAGTGCCGCAGCTGTAAGTTCGCCCTGGCTATTGACAACCCTGTGGGCGGGAATACCTTCACGTGTATAGCTATTGCCCATTGCCCAGCCCACCATTCTTGCGCCGCGGTTATTTCCCAGGTATTTGGCAATGGCGCCGTAAGAAGTTGCGCGGCCTGCTGGTATCTGCCGGACTACGTCGTATACATCGTTGAAAAACAAATTATCTTTTTTCATTGGCTCTTGCCTCTTCACGCTCGCCGATCTCGTGCGTCAGCTGATCGTACCATTGTGTACCATAAGCACGGATCAGCGGCTCTTTCAGGAATTTATACACAGGTACGCCAAGCTGTTTACCAAAGTCGCAAGCTGGACTGCATATAGACCAGCGGTCGTAGTTTAATGCGTGAAATTCATCGTACTTGGTAACACGAATAGGGTACAAATGGCAGGAAATTGGTTTTTTATAGCTAATCTTACCGTCGAGGTAAGCTGCTTCAATGCCGCATTTAAGAATTTTGTTTTCGTCATAAATAGCGTACGCACATTCCTTCCCGTCAATAATCGGCGTTACAAAGTCACCGTCCCAGTCTTTGGTTGAAGTTCCTTGTTCGGCGATTGCCTTTTTACCTGAATCAGTCAGGTAGGGTTCAACCATCGGGTATATTTCGTCGAGAATGGCTACTTCCTCTTCGTCGAGCGGGGCACCTGAATCTCCTTCTACACAGCAAGCGCCTTTGCATTTGTCCAGATTACAGACAAAAAGCTGGTCTTCGATATCATCACTGATGCAGGTATGGTCAATTAAAATCATGGGTTCTTACTACTGCTGAGGTATTTTAAGTTTTTGTCCCACCATAACGCTATTTCCTGAGATATTGTTTACTCTCTTAAGTTCTTCAATGGAAGTGCGATAGGTTTGTGCAATGCGGAACAGTGTTTCTCCGGCTGCTACGATGTGTGTCTGTACGCCGCCACGGATTGCCTGGTTCACAGCTTCATTATCCGAAGGATTACCTGCGTCACGCCTTACACGTAGCCGCTGTCCCACTTTCAGACGATCCGAATTACTCAGGTTATTCATTTCAAAAAGCTCTTTAATAGTCAGGTTGTAAGCTTTTGAAATGCTGTAATAAGTTTGTCCACCCTGAACAACATGAAATTCTGCATTTGGATCTGCTGTCAGTCTTGTCTCTTGTTTAATTTCTTCCGGTGTCTTGAAAGTGGCAGCAGGCGCATTGCGTGTTACCTCGATTCTTTCGGGAGCTGTTTTCTCAGGAGTTGTCTTTTCAACTACGGGCACAGCTGCATTTTCTTTGCCTGCTTTGCTGACGATCAATTTCTGGCCCACAACCAGTCTGGCCTGAGCGCCTCTGTTGTTGAGATCCAGAAGCTCGCGTAGTGAGAGATTGTATTTGCTCGCAATACCAAAATAGGTATCACCTGACACAACAGTGTGCGTAGTCGCAGCGGCAGTACCCGCGTCTGTGGAAACTTCCTTGGTCGCATTCTCCCTTGCCGCGCGTTCTTCTGCCGCAGCTCTCTGGCGTGCGTACACAGAAGTGGAAGCAGTTGATCTCGTTTCATTCGGTGTAATTACCTTTGACGGACCATCTGCTTTTGCAATCGGGCGTTGTTCCTCCGTGGACTTAAATGAAGTATCTGCATTGTCCTGTGTGATAATCACAACCCTGTCGTCAGATTCCTGCATGACAGGTTGCTTCGAAGCAGGATCCACAGCGCCCGTTTTAGGTACTGATGCAGAGGCTGTTACCGCAGGTGCTGTGGCAGGTGCCTCGGCAGAGGCAGCAGGTGCAGGTGTTTCAGTAGACTTGGTTTCAGCAGGAGCGCCGGACTCTGCTTTCTCAACCAATACTGGTGTATATTTCTTTCTGCCAGACGGTTTGTCAGGGATGGTATTGGCAGCGGTAACCGGTGTTTTTTCAGGTACAACTGCTATAACCGGATCTTTCGCAGCCGGAGGTGTGGTTTGCGGAGGCGCGATAATCTCTATCGGTTGTTTCTTCGGACGCTTTTTGTCCAGGAACAAAACCTGTCCTGTTTGGATAGGGTAGTTCCGGCTGGTAGTACGGTTATATTTTAAAAGATTGACAAGCCGCACACCATATTGTTGCGAAACACTGTGCCAGGTATCGCCTGGTCGCGCTGTGTGGAATGGGGTAGAGGCTTTTTTATGCTTTCTTGATAAATAATATACTTGTCCTGGAACAAGCGGCATTTCTGCCAGCATATCATTGTATTTCATGAATTTTGGAGCTCTTAGCCCACCAGCTTTCGCTAGTGTTTTAGGTTTTGCACCCGGCGTAGCTTCGATCCCTTTCAGCCCATTGATCTCGTACAATGCAGGACTTTGAGAAGGTGGGGAAGTTTTTCTTAGAACCGGGTAACCCGAGTCTTCGTAAACAGAGGCTACAGTAGTTTGCTGTGGCGGCAGCGATAATTTCTCACGTACTTCGGCAACTTGCGCCAGCGGTACAGGGATTGTTACGAGATACTCCCGGTCAGATGGAATCTCATCGTCTACAAGCCAGCGGTTATAGTTTTTCAGTTCTGCTGCCGACACACCCAGCGAACTTGCAATCTGATCCAGCGACTTTCCTTTCCCTAGATCTGACTCGATCAAAACAAATGCATTCGGCGACTTATACCTTTCTATACCAGCTTCCAATGCAATTTTATGTGCAAAAAAACGGAGCATATAACGATCCGTTTTAGCTGTAAGTGTCACTTCACGTGCATAAGCCCAGCTCGCAGGGACAATCTTCTTTACGCCGTTTGCACCAAGGTAGTAAGAGTAGAGTGTAGTAACCCAGTTGTTGAACTGCTGGTTATTTTTTTTGAGATACCAGGCAGCTGCGTGGGTAGAGGAGCTTATATTTTTACGCTCATCAATTTTGTCGTCAACCCGCAGGTTAAGCCCGCGCGCGGTTTCAGGTTTGAACTGCCAGTAACCAACTGCATTCGAGGTGGATACCACATCAGGGCGGAAGGAGCTTTCCTGTACTGCGAGGTATTTAAAATCAATCGGTACTTCTTCGTCCATCAAAATACCTTCCACAATAGGGAAGTGCAGAATAGCCCGATCCATTTTTTCCTCCCAGAACTTTTTGTTGGACATCAGGCTTTTTACATCTTCTTCAATCAGATTTTGTGCGCCGCGGTCAAATTTTACCGTAATTCCTCCGAAAGACACACTTGCGGGTATCTCAGGGGTTTGCGACAAAGACTGACTAACTGTAACAAGCGACAAAATCCACGCAACTGCAAGGTACTTGATGTTCTTAATGAAAGTTCTGGCCATAAAATAGTGGTACTTGACTTACTAATTGTGTGCTTAATTTTTTTGAAGTATCATTAATCCGTCGCGGATTGGCAGCAGCACATTGGAAACGCGGCTATCCTCGTGAACCATACGGTTGAAATCCAGCAACGCCTTGGTGTCTTTGTCGAGCTTAATGCCCTCCTGAATGACTTTGCCACTCCAGAGCACATTGTCGGCGATGATGAATCCGCCCTTTTTTACCTTTTCAAGACAGAGGTTAAAATAAGAAGAATAATTGATTTTGTCCGCATCGATAAAGACCAGGTCGAAGGTATCTTCGAGATCCGGAATGAGATCGAGGGCACTGCCAATTATATATTTGATGGAGGAGGAATAGGAAGAGCGTTCAAAGAAACTGCGGGTAAAAGTTTCAAGCTCTTCGTTGATATCAATGGTAATCAGCTTCCCGCCGGGATTTAATCCCTCGCAAAGGCACAAGGCAGAGTAGCCGGTATAAGTTCCGATTTCAAGGATCCGGTCAGGTCTTATCATTTTTGAAATCATTGATAAGAACCTGCCCTGCAAATGCCCCGAGAGCATACGTGGATTGAGAATGTTAGCGTGTGTCTCTCTGTTCAAAGACTTCAGCAACTCACTCTCATTTTCCGTATGTGCTACGGAATACTCCTCAATTTCCTCTGCCAAAAACTTCATTTAAATAATCCGGACAAAAGAGCCGCCGGCTCAGCCGTTGGCTACAATGCGTTCAAGATAGGTACCATAACCGCTTTTTACGAGTGGTTTGGCGATTTCACGTAACTGATCTGCGGTAATAAAGCCCATTCTGTAAGCGATCTCCTCGATGCAGCCTACCTTTAAACCCTGCCGCTCTTCAATCACCTGTACAAACTGTCCGGCCTGCATCAGTGACTGGAAGGTACCTGTATCGAGCCACGCTGTTCCACGGTTAAGTACGCCTACTTTCAGTTTGCCACGTTCCAGGTATACCCTGTTTACATCCGTGATTTCCAATTCACCGCGTGGAGAAGGCGGAATTGTTTTGGCGATTTCAACAACGTCGTTATCGTAAAAATACAATCCAGGAACCGCGTAGTTTGACTTGGGTGTAGTTGGTTTTTCTTCTATCGAAAGTACATTGTTGGATTTGTCAAATTCCACAACTCCGTAACGTTCAGGATCATGAACCTGGTAAGCGAAGATCACGCCACCATCAGGATCGTTGTTCGATTGCAGAAGCTGCGACAAGCCTGATCCGTAAAAGATGTTATCACCCAGGATCAATGCAACTTTTTCGTTACCGATAAATTCTTCACCGATAATAAATGCCTGCGCCAATCCGTCAGGGCTTGGCTGCACTGCATAGCTGAACTGACAGCCGAGCCTGCTTCCGTCGCCAAGCAGCTTTTCAAAATGCGGCAGATCGTGGGGG
>NZ_JBHYGF010000321.1:0-4960 GCF_051859145.1 Dyadobacter sp. | reverse complement strand
ATTTCTATTGCTCTGGATGGCAGGTGTGACGTTGGTAACCGGTTTGCTTGCAGGTCTTTATCCCGCATTTTATTTATCCTCTTTTAGGCCGGTAAGCGTATTAAAAGGAAAAGTAACGAGTAGTCTGGCCACGATTGCATTACGCAAGGGGCTGGTTGTTTTTCAGTTCACGATTTCAATTGTCCTGATCCTGGGGGCAGTTGTGGCCTGGCAGCAATTATCATTTATTCAAAACCGGAATCTTGGATTTGATAAAGGCAAAAAAATGATCATTCCTTTGAAGAGCACGAAGACTTCGGCTAATTATTCAGTCTTGAAGAATGAGCTTCTAAGAAATCCAGATGTTGTATCGGTCACCAGTGGCTCGGTTCACCCAGGCGTTGAAACTATGGAAGATTTGCTTTTCTATAAGGAAAATCAAACAATGCAACAGGCAATTGACATTCATTTTGCCACTGTGGAAACAGAATATATTGAGACCTTGGGATTTACGATGGTAGCTGGCAGACCGTTTTCAAAGGAATTTGGTGCTGATTCGAGTAGTATAATTCTGAATGAAGCGGCCGTGAAAAAATTGGGGTTTGATCCAACAACTGCCATTGGTAAGAGATTGTTTTATGAGTTTGGCAACGCCCGCCGCGAAACTCAGATAGTGGGTGTAGTAAAAGATTTCAATTTTGAAAGCTTGCACACCGCCATCCGACCTTATGCGCTCACTACATCTATTACAGAAAAGCATCAATACCTGATCGCAGATGTACGCAAAGGGGATTATGGCAAGCTGGTTTCTGAGTTTGAAAAATTGTGGATCAAAATAGGCTCCGACATACCGTTTACCTATTCGTTTCTTGATCAGGATGGATATTCCGGAGCAAAGAGAGCCAGTGTTCCGGCAACTTGAGCCATTGATTCCGGGAAACAGAGCCAGTCATAAATCGTATGTTTGGCAACGATTCCGGCAAACTGAGCCAGTAGATATTTACTGACATTCCGGCATATTGAGCCACTTGAATGTAAGATTCTGGCAAAGAGAGCCACCCCAGATTGGTATTGAAGTACTTAACCACCCATCTTTTGCAAAAAAACAAGAGCAAAGGATGGCCAACAAAGTTACTTCGATGCAGACACTGCGATTGATCATACAACTACTGGACCGGAATGTATCAGAGCGGAACATTTCCAGGCAACTTCACATTTCGCGCAATACAATTAAGTTTTACAAAGACCGGCTGCTAGCAGGCCCTCACTCTTTTCGACAGCTGCTTGCCCTGGATGATGGTATATTATCATCAATGGTTTATGCAGATTCGCCATCTGTTCAAAATGAAGTTGCACGTAAAGCGAATTTTCGTGAGCGACTGGCGTATTTTCTTTCTGAGCTTAAAGATACTGGCGTAACTCGTCAGCTACTTTGGGAAGAATATTTAGCTCAATATCCAGATGGTTACCGGTATTCACAGTTTTGCCATCACCTCAATGAATCTGGCAAAATCATGCAAGCCAGCTTTCATATCCGCTACCAGCCTGCGGATGTAATGATGATTGATTTTGCAGGTAAGCAGCTGCACTATTTTGACAAAGCCACCGGCGAACAGATCAGTTGTCAAGTCTTAGTCTGCGTCTTGCCATTTAGCAATTATACCTACGTGGAAGCATTACCTAATGCCCGACTTCCAGCATTGTTGGCGGCACTTAATAATTGTCTGCGCTACTTCAAAGGTGTCCCGCTCTCGTTAAAAACGGATAATATGCGGCAGGTGGTACAAAAAACCAACCGCTATGAACCAACGTTCACCGAGCTGATCCAGCAGTGGGCACTGCATAATAACATTGCCCTGGTCGCTACCAGACCGGCTAAACCTAAAGATAAGGCCCCTGTTGAGGGCCATGTCAAGATCACCTATCAACGCATTTATGCCCCCTTACGTGATCAAGTGTTTTTTAGTCTCCAGGAGCTGAACGAAGCCGTTCGCAAGCACTTGGAGCTGCATAACAACAAGACGTTTCAGGGCAAAAATTACAGTCGTTGGCAACAGTTTTCCCAGCACGAGCAACACTTGTTGCAACCGTTGCCAGACCAGTCCTTTGTTATGAAGCACAGCACTTCGGCCAAAGTCCAGAAGAACTACCACGTCACCCTGGGAGAAGACTGGCACCACTACAGCGTACCCTTCCATTATATCGGTAAGCAGGTGACCATCATTTATGATCAACAGACTGTTGAGATCTATCTGGCACACCAGCGGATCGCGGTCCATAAGCGCTTTTTTAACGAGCATGGCTACACGACTCTCAGGGAGCACATGCCAGAAAACCATCGCGTCTACCAGCAGCAAAAAGGCTGGGACAGCGATTATTTCCTCAGGCAGGCTCTTCAGGTTGGCCCGGCGACTGGCTCTTATATAGACGGGGTTTTGAAGGGACGACAATTCACCGAGCAAACATTCAACTCCTGCCGTGGGATACTGCGCCTAGGCTCCATTTATGGTAAAGAGCGTTTGGAGGCCGCTTGTCAGCGCGCCGTCCATGCAGGTTCTTACAGCTACAAAACCCTGGCCAATATTCTTGCCAATAACTTGGACAAGGCGCCCCAGCTGACCCAGACAGCATTATTTCAAACCCCCGACCACGATAACATTCGCGGCGCAGCCGCCTACGAGTAAAAGATCAATCTTCAAATAAACAGATCAAAAATGAACACAGACCAAACTTATCAACAATTGGCCCGACTGAAACTACAAGGTATGGCCGCTCGTTATGCGGCTATCGCCGAGCAGCCCGTACACCAGCAGCCTGAGGCCCATGCCATGGTGGCTATGCTCGTGGAAGCCGAACATGAGCAGCGAATTCTATACCGGACCCAGCTCTATTTAAAACTGGCCAAGTTGCGGTATACTGCATACGTCGAGCAGGTGAGCTGCAAACCCGATCGGGGTATCACCCCAGAACAGTTAATCCGGCTGAGTGAATGCTCATTCATCCAGAAAGGCGAAAATGTCTTGATTACAGGTGCCACTGGCTGTGGGAAATCTTACCTGGCTTGCGCTTTGGGACGGCAAGCCTGCGTCAAAGGCTATAAAGTGCTTTATTACCCGATGAACCGGTTTATCGAACAACTGGCCCTCGCCAGGCTTGACGGAACCTACATCAAGTGGCTCAATCAAATCGCCAAAGCCCCCCTGCTGATCCTGGATGACTTCGGCTTGCAGCCGCTTAGCCACGACATCAAGATGGCATTACTGCAAATATTGGAGGACCGATATGCTTCTGGCTCAACAATCATTACGGCACAAATGCCGATTGGCAACTGGCATGACTACATTAACGATCCAAGTTTAAGATGCAATATGTGACAGACTGACAGCTAACGCACACCGAATAAATCTGCAGGGAAGCTCATTAAGAAAAGCAAAAAACCATTAATTTTATCTCGCTTCAATACCAATCCAAGACCGGCTCAGTTTGCCGGAACACTGGCTCAAGTTCGCCGGAATTTCCAATCAGGATTTTCAACGGCGATATGAAAAAGACCAGCGTACTGCTGATATCATTTCCTATTTTACAGTCATTGCCATTATAATCGCCTGCCTGGGGCTGTTCGGCCTTTCTACTTTTTCAGCTGCACAACGGACCAGGGAAAATGGTGTACGAAAGGTGCTGGGGGCCTCAGTTGCAGAAATTGCAGGAATGCTCTCGAAAGAGTTTCTAATCTTAATTTTGCTGGCTATTTTGATTGCTTGCCCGCTGGCATGGTTTGGCATGCACCGCTGGCTTACGGGTTTTGCATATAAGATCGAAATTAAATGGTGGGTCTTCGCTTTTTCCGGATTACTTACAATTGTGGTGTCAATCTTAACAGTGTCGTGGCAAAGTATTAAAGCGGCTCTGATGGATCCGGTTAGAAGTTTAAGAAGTAACTAAAAATGCACGTAGGTGCCCGGGGTCATTTTTCTTTGCCTATTCTATATACCTTATGGATTTGGCTCCATATAGCTAGCTCATAAATATTTTCTTAATAAAAGGAGGTATAGTGAGATTGAGACTTAGAGCCAGGTACGTTTTTGTAAACTTCAATTTTTTTTGCACTATTTTAATAGAAATGTTTTGCACAGCCTGTTTCCTTCTGACCGTTGGTTTGTCAGAATAAGAGAAAATTAATCATAGTTAGATTTCGGTAGTTTTGCTTGTCGGAAATACTACATGTAAAGCTTAATGCAGTCAAATTGTAAAAGACAATTATTAACCCTGAGTCAATTAAATGCAGATGTGCTTTAGTCTGAATCTAAATTTTTTTCGACGTAGGCTTTTCAAATTCGAGCATATCTCTTTTGCTCTCAGATAACATCTTTCGATAATCATCAAGCTCTCTTTGAAGATCTGATCTGCGAGGTTCTACAGAATTAGGTATTTGCTGTTCTAATAGGGTAATCTCATTCTCCAAAAGCTTATTAAAATTCTTACGCTGTTTACGAATTGAGCTGTTGTTAATCCACCTGGCTAGGTGATGGCCTCCGAAAGGGGCTACAATTGATATTACGCCTTGAAGGCTTGGATAAGGGATAAAATTTGCTAGGCCAATTATGGCAGTAGGAATCCATATTTCCAGGTCAAATTTTTTGACTGTACTTATCGGGGACTTCGCAGGCATTATTTAGCTAGCGTTTCCCGAAGTCTTTTTAAGTCCTTCTTGCTTAGGTCATTAACTTCCACCCACTCATCAGTGCCTTTCCGTTTTACGCGAAACGAATCATGTCCACCAAACAACTTGGACAGAACTGTAAAAGCACCGCCAAGGATTGCTGCAACACTTAAAACAATCTCTATTATTGCTACTGGCATAATGACTGAAATGGACAATTTGATGCAAATGTGCACTAATCTATACAAGATTACACAAATAACAACAAAAACCAAACAATCAGAGTTTCAACCTATTTTGTATGGGCCTGCTTGCTTAGCA
>NZ_JBHYGF010000320.1:0-4968 GCF_051859145.1 Dyadobacter sp. | reverse complement strand
AGCTCCAGATCCCTGTCAAGTAAGATCAGCTTTTCCGGCGGGATCATTTTAAGTGTTTCAATGGCATCTTCTGCTTTTTCGTAGAAATGTGGCATGATCACGTAATAATCGTACTCACCCAGACTATTCTTGATCAGATTTCGGAAGATATTCGCATTCGAGTGGTGGATATGCAGATCCACATTTACATTCTTTCCCAGGTTTTCCACAAATGCATTATAAACCTGCTTTTTGTAGTTGCTGATTTTGTTAAATACCAATAAAATCCGGACGGATGTTTCAATATCCACGCGGTTGATAAAATAGCCTTTTCCACGAACTGAAATCAGTACGCCGTCTTTAATCAGGTGTTTGTAAGCTTTTTCAACAGTATCCCGCGAGAGCAGGTATTCCTCGCTGAGCTGGTTAATGGAAGGGATTTTGTCGCCTCTTTTCAGCTTGCCTTTGCTGATTGCCTGCAAGAGGGATTTGATGATCTGGATGTACTTGGGGGCACTTTCTTTGAATTCAATGTCAAATTGTATTTCCATTAAAAAGTGGGTTTAGAGTAGGCTAAAAGTAACGATTTTATCCTGCATCCAATAGAAAAAACCCGTCAAAATCTATGATTCTGACGGGTTTTCAATTACACTAACACCACTTATCTCGGGCCTCTTCCGCTTCTTTCAGAAGCACCACGCGAGCCACTTTCCTGGGAAGAACGACCATTACTTCTTGGCTCGGGAGCACTTCTTTCCTGCCGTTCCTGGCGCTGCGGCGCTTCGTAAGATCCGCGTCCGCCAGGGTTGGAATAAACTGGCGCGTCATTGGATCTGCTTGGTCTGGCGCTTCTTTCGGATCCATATCCAGGATTAGCCTCCCTGCTGCTGCGATCGGGCTGACGGGGCGCTTCGTACCGGTTATTGCTACGGTTGTCAGAAGGAAACGACGGCTCAGCTTCCCTCGTGCGGCCTCTTCTCATATTATCAGGAGCCTCTACCGGATTCCGCGGCGCATTGTCCATACGGTAGCCGGGAGTCCGTTCTCCGGGATTTCGGTCGCTAGGATTTCGATCGCCGGGAGTCCGATCGCCGGAAGTCCGTTCACCGGGGCTACGGTAACCACGATCCGAATTTTCGCTGATCCATCCATTGTTATAGCGTTCATCGCGACGATCAGTATTTTCGTTTACCCGACCACTGCTGATTCGGTCATTTCTATCAAAATCACCATTCCCACGATCCCTGCTGCTATTATCATTATTACTCCGTCCATTCCGGCTGGCATCAATGACAGACCCGCGGCGGGTGGGTTCATATCTTGCATTCCGATCGTCGCCAAGTGAGTCGTACCGGTTGTCACCTCTGCTGTTCCCGGCTACGATCACCCTACCGCGGCCGCTAGGCGTTGCATCGATTGTGCGCACAGGTACGCTTCTTCTTGTTACACGCTCAATCTCATCACGGCGAGGTCCGTACACATAAGTGCGGTTGTTGCTGCGGTAATAATTGTTGATGATCACGGTTTGGTTATAAACGTTGGTAACTCTCCGGCGCGGCGGGCAGTAGTTGTACCAGTTGCGGTAAGTGACGTAACGTTGTGGCACAAACACCCACCAGAAGGAAGGAATGTTCACTGACACATTGATATTCACCCCAGGTCCAAGCGGAGCCCAGCCGTAATAGCCGCCGCCCGAGCGCCAGTTTACCCAGGCCGGTCCCCATTCATAATCAGGTACCCAAAACCAGCCCACGTAATCGTCGTAAGACCAGCGGCCATAGTGGAACGGCGCCCAGCCCCAGTCGTAATCGGATACCCAGGTGTTGCCATATTCGGTAACTTCCCAATATCCATTGGTAGAGTAGGGTTGAAAACCTCTTGGTACGTCGGGCACCCAAATGGACCCAAACTGCGGATTGCGCTCCCACCTTCCATAGGGCGACAGTTCTTCGTAAAACGTTTGAAATGAAATGCTTACTCCCGGTTGTGCCTGGGTTTTGTTGGACACCGTAACACCGCCTGACATTAAAATGACCAGGCCGAGAATCCGAAGTATGCGCGTGGTGCTCATGGCTGTATGTTTAAATTGTTTTCTGTTTCTAAAAATCGTTTCTTGGACATCAGTTTTCACTACCGGTTTAATCCTGTACCTCTTTCTATATCCAACATTAACAAGCGTTAACAATATTTCTCCGCCAAATAATGATAAATCCTGACACACTACATTCAGAGCTGACATTCCAGACTGCCCGGAGCGGGGGCGCGGGTGGACAGAACGTGAACAAAGTCGAAACAAAGGTTGAACTGAGGTTTAATGTACTGAACTCATCGGTACTGACTGAAGAGCAGAAACAAAAACTCATTGAAAAGTTGGCTTCCAAGTTAACGAACGATAAAGTACTGGTATTATACCATCAGACTGAACGCTCGCAACTGGCTAACAAAGAGAAAGTTGTTGCGAAGTTTAATGAATTGATCAAACAGGCATTTACAGTTCAGAAAAGCCGGAAACCTACCAAACCCACTGCTGCTTCCAGGCAGGAAAGATTGAAAGACAAGCAGCGCAATGCAATTGTGAAATCGCTGCGGAAGAAAACTTTTGAAGATTAAGCTTGATCCGGTAAACCAATAATGCATTCCATTCCTGTTTCTAAACCTAAAATAGGCGCTGTATTTACATTGCCCGTGATTGTAGCTTCGCTGGGCTATTTCGTGGATGTTTATGATTTGTTGCTGTTTAACATTGTCCGCGTTCCAAGTCTGAAAGAGCTCGGATTGAGCGAAGAGGAAATCTCCCGCATCGGTGCCAACATCTATAACTGGCAGCAGGCCGGGCTGCTGATCGGCGGATTTATGTGGGGGATCTTGGGTGATAAAATGGGCAGGCGCTCGGTACTTTTCGGGTCTATACTCACTTACTCGCTGGCCAACATTGCCTGCGGATTTACCCACAATATAGAAATGTACGCGCTGCTTCGCTTCATTGCCGGACTGGGTCTGGCGGGCGAACTGGGCGCTGGTATCACATTGATAGCCGAGATTTTGCCGCGCGAACTCAGGGGATACGGTGCCTCGGTGGTAGCAAGTGTCGGACTGGCCGGCGCAATTGCCGCATTCTTTGCCGTAAAGCTGACCGACTGGCGAACCGCTTATTTCATCGGCGGGGGAATGGGGCTGGTTTTGCTGGTACTGCGGTTTAATGTGCTCGAATCTTCTGTTTTTAATAAAAGCCTGGAAAAGCGCGGAGGCAGCCGCGTACCCTGGTGGACATTGTTTACAAGCTGGTCGCGGTTTGTCCGTTACCTGCGCTGCATGGGGATCGGGCTGCCTACTTACATGGTAATCGGCATTTACTCCACATTCGGTAATGAATTTGCAAAGGCGCTGGGGATTGCGGAGGAAGTACAGGCAGGTACTTGCGTGCTGTACACTTACATTGGTGTAGTAACCGGTGATTTTTTCAGCGGGATTTTGAGTCAGTGGCTGAGATCCAGGCGAAAAGCTATTCTGGTGATGCTAACCATGACGCTGGCGGGAGTTGGCTGGCTGCTTTATGGCGGGATAAAGTCTGCCGAAGTACTTTATGTCTGCTACGTCTGGCTAGGATTTTCGATCGGATACATTGCGATGTTCCTGACTACGACTGCGGAGCAATTTGGAACCAATTTGAGGGCTACTGCTACTACATCAGTAGCGAACAATGTACGCGCTACGGTCCTGATCACACTGCCTTTGTTCCAGCTACTGAAACCTTCGGCAGGCGTCCTGCATTCAGGCGCAATCGTAGGTGTAATTTGTTTTAGCCTGGCTTTATTATCGCTCTGGAAAATGGAGGAAACTTACGGCAAAGAGCTCGATTACGAAGAACTATAATCCTTACTGAGCTGTCGGAGTACCAAAAATGAGCTTGTCCGGAGTCGGGTATACAAGCAGCTTTGAAAAATCTGTTTTCCAGAAATCCAGGTCGAGTAATTGCCCGTTTTCATCTTTTGTGAGCGTGATCACAACGGGAGTTCCGTCTTCGTCTACATATTCAGCCTGAACCAGGTCACCTGCATAAGCATCCACATTGCCGCCGAGGCTTATACTTCCCATTACGCCGCCTTCGTATTCATCAACGTTTTCATTAAGCGGAAAATCATCGGGATTGAGGTTGATTTGTCTCAGCAAAAATGCAATAAGCTCTTTTTCGTTTTGGCGGATCTGTCTCATTTAGTGGGGGTAGAAATGGTTTTACTGCGCCACTGTTCAGCCTTTCTTCCTACAAACCAGAATGAAAGCGCGAGTATCGCAAAGAAAATGCCTTTGTTGGTACGGTCCCAGAAATATTCGAAGTAGCGGGTGTAAATATTAAGCAAAAAGAATATCAGGCATAAATCGCGTAGTACGTCCAGCCTTTTTTGAAATGCATAATAAAGCATTCCCGCCAGCATCAATGTAAATGCAGCAGCCCAATACCAGAAATGGCCCTGTTTGAGTAGTTTCCATCCTTCCCAATCGTCATAGTTTCCAAAGATCGAGAGTGTCCAGGCTGCGACCAGAAAGAGAAAAAGGCCAATGCTGTAAGTGACTTCATGTAAAAACTTCATTGGGCCGGAGCGTCTTAACAAAAAAGAAGATCCCCAGATTGCAAGTCCAAAAACGGTCATTCGCAGCGGGTAGTTCATGCCCAGGAAGCGGAAACTTCCCTTCGACCAGTAATGCGTTTGTGCGCCCCACCAGCCTGCAAGTGAAATAATCATCACCGTCCAAAGCAGGGTTGAGCGTAATAGAACAGCTATTCCGCCATAAACAACCGCGGCAATCAGCAGTGGCAGGGCGTAGTTGCTTTGCGCATCGGCGAAGCTGCGCGTCCAGTAAGTGACGGCAATGGCAACTGTGAGGATAATGGTAATGTTGTAAGCTTCATTGCTCGCACGGGCCTGAGGGAAGCGGACTTGTCTTCTTTTGGCAAGAAATACAAACAGGGCTGCAAGCAAAGAAAAACCA
>NZ_JBHYGF010000319.1:0-4988 GCF_051859145.1 Dyadobacter sp. | reverse complement strand
TTCTGGGCCTGGCAGTTCATTATCCTGGCCGCAGCAATTACGCTGCCGATGGGATTGACCACTTCCAAAGAATACGCTGAGCTGGAATGGCCGATTGACGTGGCGATCGCGATCGTGTGGGTTTCTGCATTGATTAACCTGATTATGACCACGATCAACCGTCGTACCGAGCACATTTACGCGGCTGTTTGGTTTTACATTGCTTCTTTCGTCACTGTGGCCATGCTACACGTGGTCAACAGCATTGCACTGCCGATCTCATTGTTCAAAAGCTACTCGGTGTATGCAGGTGTACAGGATGCATTGGTTCAATGGTGGTACGGCCACAATGCGGTTGCGTTTTTCCTGACTACGCCTTATTTGGGTTTGATGTATTATTTCCTTCCCAAAGCAGCCAACAGACCGATCTATTCCTACCGGTTGTCCATCGTTCACTTCTGGGCATTGATCTTCCTGTACATCTGGGCTGGTCCGCACCACCTGCTTTATACCGCCTTGCCTGAATGGGCACAAACGTTGGGAACCGTATTTTCGGTGATGCTGATCGCACCTTCCTGGGGCGGGATGATCAACGGATTAATGACACTCCGCGGTGCATGGGACAAAGTGCGTGACGATGTTGTTTTGAAATTTATGGTAGTTGCAATCACCGCCTATGGTATGGCAACTTTCGAAGGTCCGATGCTTTCATTCAAAAATGTAAATGCAATCGCGCACTATACCGACTGGATCGTAGCCCACGTGCACGTAGGTGCGCTGGGCTGGAACGGCTTCCTTACTTTCGGGATTTTGTACTGGCTTTTCCCACGCATATATAACAGACCGTTATACTCACAAAAGGCCGCTAACTTCCACTTCTGGATCGGTACTTTGGGTATCCTGTTCTATACCATCCCAATGTACTGGGCTGGCTGGGTACAGAGCTCTATGTGGAAAGAATTTACGCAGGAAGGACTTTTGAAATACCCTAACTTCCTTGAAACCGTCACCCAGCTTGCGCCGCTTTATTTCCTGCGCTCTGTCGGAGGTACCTTATATATCATCGGGTTTATTGTGATGATCTACAACCTCTGGATGACAGCCCTGAAAGGTAACCTTGTGGCGACCGAGACTGCAAAAGCAATGCCGCTCAACGCGATCTGGCATGCCGAAAAAAGCGAGTACTGGCACCGCAGGCTGTTTGAACGCAAACCTTTGGCGCTTACGATCTTCGCTCTGGTTGCGGTTGCAATCGGCGGGATGATTGAAATGATCCCGACTTTTATGATCAAATCCAATGTACCTACGATTGCGGCAGTGAAGCCTTATACGCCGCTGGAATTACAGGGACGCGATGTGTATGTCCGAGAAGGCTGCTACGTATGCCACACCCAGATGATCCGTCCGTTCCGTTCAGAGATCGAGCGATATGGTGAGTACTCCAAATCAGGCGAGTTTATTTATGACTACCCGCACCAATGGGGTTCCAAACGTACCGGCCCGGATTTGCACCGGATAGGCGGCAAGTACCCCGACTCCTGGCACTACAACCACATGGAAGACCCGACTACAATGTCGCCAGGTTCCATTATGCCAAGATACGGCTGGCTGCTTGAAGACGATCTGGACACCACCACCACCGGAGCCAAGATCCGCGCGATGCAAACCCTGGGCGTACCATACGAAAAAGGCTACGACCAACTCGCCAACGCCGACCTGCACAAACAGGCCAAACAGATCCAGGATAACCTAAGTAAGAGCGGCATTAAAACCTCGGAGAACAAAGAGATTATAGCCCTGATCGCGTATTTGCAAAGGATGGGGACGGATATAAAAGGAGAGAAATAGCGTTGCCATATAACAATGACTTAGACTTTTGTCACCCTGAGCGCAGCTCTTTGTCACCCTGAGCGCAGCACTTTGTCACCCTGAGCGCAGTCGAAGGGCTGCTACGAGACGAGCAACTACGCCTTGTCACCCTGAGCGTAGCGGGCCGCCAGGCGGTCGAAGGGAAGTAGCATCGTGCCGGCCCTTCGACTGCGCTCAGGGTGACAAAGCTGGTCATTCACTAACTCACTAACTAGCTCATTCAATCATTCAATCATTCGATCATTCAATCATTGATCACTCATGAAATTCAGAACTTACCTTGAAACCATTGCCGGGATTGGCATTTATCCGATGATCTCGCTGGTTATATTTTTTGTCTTCTTTCTCTCACTCCTGATTTTTGTTTTCAGGATTGATAAGAAATCGTTGTCCAAAATGGAGAGTATTCCATTGCAGGATGGCGTGGTAAGGAAGGGGATCTTGTCTGCACTGTTCTTTTTCCTGATCCAGTTTACTGCTTCGGCAGCTGCGCCTGTTGATGAAGTCCGAGCAATTTCCGGAATGGAAATTCTGTTGATCGTGCTGCTGGGCGTGCTTGTTTTCATCGCCGTTTTGGTTGTGGTTACATTAGGTAATGCAATCTCGCTTCTACAAAAAGTGAACAGGATCAAAAATCCGGAAGCTGCCGCAAAAGCAGACGCTACCAGCTGGTGGCAGAAGTTTGCCGGAATGAGCGTTTCGCTTGGCGACGAGAAACACATTCTTATTGACGGGCACGATTACGACGGCATTCAGGAACTTGATAACCGCATGCCGCCCTGGTTACAGTCACTGTTTTTGGGAACAATCGTAGTTGGTCTCGCTTACTCGGCATTTTACTTCGGCGGGATTGGCGACATGCAGCTGACGGAACTCGATAAGGAAATTGCTCAGGCCGAGATTGAAAAGAAGGCATACATGGAAAAAGTAGGCGCTTCGCTGGACGAAAATTCAGTAACTGCATTGACCGAAGCCCCGCTGGTGGAACAAGGAAAGGCGATATTCCAGGAGAAATGCACCGCCTGCCACGGCGCTGACGGTGGCGGCTCTGTGGGCCCTAACCTGACCGACGAATACTGGCTGCACGGAAGCGGCATTAAAAACCTGTTCAAAGTGATCAAGTACGGTGTTCCCGAAAAAGGGATGATCTCCTGGGAAAAACAGCTTTCACCGACAGACATTCAAAAAGTGGCCAGCTATGTGCTGACTTTAAAAGGTACCAAACCAGCTACTCCCAAGGAGCCGCAAGGCGAACTGATCCAGGATGAGCAGGTTGCAGCTAATTGATTATGGAAGCCCGGGAATGGATTTATCCGCAAAAACCGACCGGTAAGTGGCATACCCGCCGCGCCTGGTTCACAGTCGGCATACTTGCCTTGCTTTTTGCATTGCCTTTTGTAAAAATTGACGGCCAGCCTGTGCTGCTGCTCAATGTGTTGGAAAGAAAATTCATCATTTTCGGAATCTTCATCGGTCCACAGGATTACTGGTTGTTCGGTTTGATGATGTTGTCGTTCATGGTATTTATCGTACTGTTTACGACGGTTTTTGGAAGATTATGGTGCGGCTGGGCCTGTCCGCAGACTGTGTTCATGGAAATGGTTTTCCGCAAGATCGAATATGCGATCGAAGGCGACGCTACCAGGCAAAAGCTCCTGAACAAAGCGCCATGGACTTCGGATAAAATCATCAAAAAAGGCACCAAGTACTTCCTCTTTTTGCTGGTATCTTTTCTGATTGCCAACCTGCTGCTCTCCTACGTGCTGGGCGTGGATGAGCTTTCCAAAGTAATTTCCGAGCCGCTGGAAGATCACCTTACCCTCTTTGCAGGCATTGTTGCATTTACCGCAGTATTCTATTTCAACTTTGCGTGGCTCCGCGATCAGGCTTGTACGGTGGTATGTCCCTACGGTCGCCTGCAGAGCGTGTTTATCGACCGTAATACCATTGCGGTAGCTTACGACCACGAGCGCGGGGAACAAAGGGGTAAGTTGCACAAAAACCAGGAACGCACGATCGGAGACTGTATCGATTGCCACCAATGCGTAGCAGTTTGTCCCACCGGAATTGACATCCGCAACGGGCTGCAAATGGAATGCGTCAACTGTACTGCCTGCATTGACGCCTGCGATTCAATGATGGACAGAGTGGGTTTCGAAAAAGGGTTGATCCGGTACACTTCCGAGAATGCGATCGAAAACAAAACCAGAAAGCTGATCACACCGAGGGTTATCGGCTATGCTGCAATACTGCTGGTACTCTGGTCGGGATTGGGTTTTATGGTCGCTTCAAGAAGCGACACACAGACCAGCCTCCTGCGCGCGCCGGGAACCCAGTACATTGAAAACCCGGACGGAACGATCAGCAACCTGTACACTTTCAAGATTTTTAACAAAACCAATAAACTGATCAAAACAACGATCAAGATCAAAGACCAGCGCGGCAAGCTCATTTTCGCAGGCAACCCCGACCTGACCTTACAACCCGCCGGAATGTCCGAAGGAACCGTATTCATCAACATGCCGAAATCCGCAATCACCCAAAGAAAAACGAAACTCCCGCTGGCAGTTTACCAGGATGGGAAGGAGTTGGAGGTATTTGAGACGACGTTTTTGGGAAGGTAGATTGGACTTCGGCAGTCGGCTTTCGGCTGTCGGCTGTCTTCCGACGATCACCTTTTTGTACGAATTACATATTGATAAAACAGAACAAAACATTCAAAGCAAACAGCTAAAAGCTGACTGTCAAAAGCCGTCAGCCAACAGCCGACTACCGACAGCCAAAATGAAAATCAACTACGCTACCGCAATCGTTACCCTCTACCTTGGCTTTGTTGCCATGATCATTGTGCTTGTGACGATGAGCATGAGCCAGAAAGTGGACCTTGTAACTGACAAATATTACGAAGAAGAACTCAGCTTTCAGGATAAGATCGATAAGCGTGAACGCAGTGCTGCATTGCGGCAGCAGGTTAGCTGGCACGTTTCCGACGAGGGTATCTCCATTTATTATCCCCAGTTCATTCCCGACTCTGCGCTCTCAGGAAAGATCAGGCTGTACTGTCCGGCCGATGAAAATAAAGACCTCGCCATTCAGGTCAATGCAAAAAACCACTCGCAGCTGATCCCGGCTTCAAGCGT
>NZ_JBHYGF010000318.1:0-5032 GCF_051859145.1 Dyadobacter sp. | reverse complement strand
ACCACCCGGATTTGCCGCAGCTCTTCTGAATGCAAAAAGATCAGGCTGATTGATCGCTTTCAGCAAACCGGAATTGGCCAGCTCGACAAACTGGTTATACAAATACACCAACTCTCCATTGTAGAAATAGTAAAAGGATTCATACGGATGGTTGGTTGTGCCCGGTGCAACAGGTTTAACTTTCGTCACTTTTTCAGCAAAACGCAGTGAATTGCCCGCGAGGTCTTCGTAGGGCGTGTACGGACAAAGTCCATTGTTACGACCATACCTTTTCAATCCATTCATATTTTTGTACTCATCCGCGATCAGCTGTTTGGCACCTGATTCCACGCTTGAAGCAGAAGGTACCGACGTTTGATCTCCCTGATAGAATGCGCGTACTCCGAAGAGCAGTGCCTTATCATCATCAAGTGTTTTCAGGAGCGCGTTGCCTGAGGTATTCCATGAGGTTGCCGCGGCTGCATTGGGATAGCTTTCGTGTATTTTGCGCACGTCGTTGTACAGCTGTTCCTTTTTGTTATCGACAATTTGAAACAATACTGCGTACCGGTCGAGGATTTCGTCGGAGCGGCGCAGCTGGTCTTTGAGGTACTTCTTTTCAGTTGTGTAGCTGGTCAGCTCGATACTCAGCGCATCCATTTCTTTCATAATGTTCATCAGCACATCTGCCTGGGTGTAAACGGGCGTCCGGTAAGCGGGTGGGAGTGTGGTAGCTGCACTTACCAAAAGCTGATAGGCAGAAAGCGGCAGTTTGAAATCCTTGTGCGAGTAGGTGAGGTCGGCGCGCTTGGCCGCCCTGGCTGGGTCGCGGTAATATTCGGCAGTAGACTGGTAATTGCGCACCAGCAGCTGCATCAGGTGCATTTGACGAAGTAGTTCATTGATCAGCTCGACAAATCCATTCAAAGTCCTGATCGTTGCGGCCGAGGCTGGTGTACTTGTCTTTTTGAGGGTCAGAACAGGCGCGGCTATATCTGCAAAAGGTTTTGTGGCTGCACTTCGCTGTTGCTCCTGTTGGAGCTGTTCGCTTACTGCCGGGCTGTAAGAAGGGTAATAAAGTAGTCCCTTTTGCTGCCGGCTGTAATCTGCAAAAGCCTTTTGCGTGACCAGCATATCCTGGTTAAACCGCTTCAAAAGTGACAGATAAATAGCATTTCCATGCTCAGCAGATTGTTGCGCAGCATGGTTATAGCTGTCTATCGCGTCCCGTTTGATCTGCTGCATCGCAATGATCGACTCTTTAAAACTTCCAACCATATCGGATGCAGGATAAGCCAGACCTGCCTGCGACTTGCCAAATGCATTCAGCAGCTTCTGATCCGCGAGCATGCTCCGCTGCACAGTTTCCACCGGCCAAGGTGAGCGCGTCGATTGGTCTGCGTAGAAGGCTAGTGAATCGAGTAGTGTTTGCTGAATGGCGATCGCCTGCTCCATTTCCCGCTCCGTGCTCAGGTACGGATCGGCGGCCTGATAGGGCTGATACCGCTGGTACACTTTGTGGAGTTGCCGGTAGAATCCCGTGCGCTGGCGCTGGAAAGACCTGAAATGCGCATGCATTTTCGCAACGATTTCACCCGACTGTTTGAGGTGATCATCTTTGTATGCTTCCAGCCGGACGTATGTTTCGAGTGATTTGGCGGTTTCATCCAGCTCGTTCACCAGTTGCCACAGAGAGTCGGCGGCTGCATTCAGCTGTTGCCGCTCCGCGGGTGTGAGACTTCGTGGTTGTTTCGCCTTATTGTAATAGAAGGCTTCCAGCGGGCCGGAAGAAGGTAGCCGCAGCAAAGTGCCGGGACGTTTCTGGTAACGGTCAATTTCCTCCTGGTACCGGTTCAGCATCTCGAAGCGGCTGGTTACCACGTCCGCAGACTGGCTCATGAATTCAATGTAAGCATTGAGCGACCGGGGAGCTTCCTGGCAGAAGGCGCGGAATGTCGAGAGATAAAAAAAGATCGCCAATTTGAATAGGTTTTTCATAACGTGATCAGCTGTGCCTGAGTCTCAGGTTCATTTTGGAAAGTATGTGTTGGTTCGCGGATACTTACCGATAAATAATTGAGAAATGACTTTTGCTAAAAGAGTACGAAAAAAAAATAAAAATGCAGGCAGCGGGAAAAAGAGCATAAGTGTCATAGTTATGAATGGCACTTATATCTACTTCCTCTTTAATGAAGAACTACTTTTGGAATAGTCTCTCTTCGGATAGCAGAGAGATTAATCACAAACTGGTTTTTATTGTTTTTGTTTTTGTTTTTTTAACCACATTTCCAAAATATGTTGAGTTATTAGGCGATCCTAATCTTGCCAAAACCTATTCTTATTATTTCAAGAAAATAGCGGAACCGTTACAACCTACAACTGATCTTTCAACGGATACACACGGTTCAAAAGTAGTATTCAGATTAACGGTTCCATTAATAGGAAAATCGTTGGGACTGGATGTGGAGAAGTCGGGAAGTAATATGATGTGGTTGTATATCATTCAGTCAGCTTTATTGTACCCGTTTATCTATATGCTTGTGCATGTTTGTCTGAGGTTCGCCAGTCAAATCGGTGCCTGGACGTTTGTTTGGGCATGTTCGTGCACTTATCTGTGTAAAGCTTTTTTCTGGGATTATGATTTTTGGTTTGATGGATATGCTTATTTTTTCATATTGTCAGCCATATATTTTCGAAATCCGTTACTGATATTTATAGCACTTCAATTAGCATTCTGGACTGACGAAAGAGCTGTTGTTGCATTACCCGGAATTGTATTGTTTCATTTATTACAGCTTAACAACTTTGCTATTCCGGAACCAAAAAGTCAACTAATAAAGCAATTGTTTAAGCCACAAATTTATGTTTGCATTCTGGCTATGTTAGCATATGGATTAACACGTATGTTGCTTACCGTTCAGTTTGATTTGCACACACCATTGGGAAAGAATGAAGGTGTAAGTCCCGCGCTGATCCCTTTCCAGATTGAAAACAGATTCCTGGGTGTTTTTCTTTCATTTGAAGGATTGTGGGTCTTGTTTTTCTGTGCATTGTACATTATTTCCCGACGGAACAATGCGATCTTTTTAGCTAGCCTGGGTATTATTATCGTGCAAATAATAGTAGCGTACAGTGTATATGATATCACCCGTAGTATGATTTATGCATTCCCGATGATGCTGGTTTCATTTGCGATTTATTTCAAAAATAAAGACGCACTTCAAGGTGACTATCTGCCTGTCGCCTGTATACTTTGCATGTTTATTCCCACACACTACCTGATTTTCATGCCCCAGCAAATTCCAATGACTGTATTTTCGATTCCGCATTTGTTGGAAAGCCTGCAGCGGGCAGTCTGGTTTAACTGATTCAACCGGCACATTATGCACGCACTTGCTTGGTTTTCAGACCAATCAAAAAAATTTAAAGAAAATATTCAAATGTCAGGCAGCGGTAACTTGCTAACTTGTGTCTGCTTAGCTGTATTGTCATGACATTCCACAGGTAAGAAATAAATGGACGCTTTGAGCCGGAAATGTATGATCTCCCGTTTTAAAAATTGTGTTTTGCCAAAATCCTCCTTTATCAGCCTCTTTGTAGTAAGCATGATCGGGGTGTGCCTGGTTGGATGTAACACGGTCATCGAGCCGCCCGATCCAGTAGTTCTGCCCGAGGTTCCCGAGAGAGTCGCGAATATTTTTAAACAAAAATACCCTGACGCGACGGAAACCACGATGCGCGTGGTTGAAAAGGGAAACTTCTGGGAAGCAGATTTCAAGCTCGGAAGCGACCGGTACTATGCCGGGCTGGATTCCGTGGAGGTATTGAGAAGTTTACGGACTTTGGATTCAGAAGTGCCTGATTCTATACGCAATTTGTTGGTTAACACGACGCTGGCTGGTGTGGAGCTCACCGGCTACCGGGAGCAAGTTGAATCATTTATTGATACAGAGAAGCAATTTGTTGCCCGATACACCTATCAGAATAAGGACTACCAAATGTTATGGACCGCCGGATTTCGCTCTTACGTTTTGAACTGCGTGCCCCATTATAAGTTTTTTGGACGTATGTATCCCAATTACATTCCGGAAAACATACAAGCTTTTATAGCGGCAGAAAACCTGAGAAGCATTGGCGGCGCCATGTTTATCAATGATAAGAATGAAAGAATGTACCGCATGAATGCGCAGCACGTAGGTGATAATGTTTACGATTTCACTTTTGATTCAAAAGGCACTTTGCTTTGGACGAGTTTCAACAGGAAAGAAATTACGAATACACTGAACCTGCCCGCACATATTCAGGCATATCTACAGCAAATGCAAACTGATTACGGATTCACACTCGGCTCGGGATATGAAATACATTACACTGGCGGGTACAGCCTGTTCCTGCAAAGAGGCGTTCAGGAAAGTTTAGAAGTGAAATTGGACAAGGATGGGCGCGAGGTAGATCGTATCCAAATGATTTATGTAAACTGGTAAGCGCACACCCGGTATTACGAATCTTTATTAAAGTTTAAATTGATTGCATGAAGTTTTTTAAAAGCAGAAAATACAGCTCGCTGGAAGAACTGGTCAAAGCCTGTCAAAGGCAGGACGCCAGCGCGCAGACTGCTTTTTACGAACTTTATAAATCCAAGCTGCTCGGTGTTTGCGCACGTTATGCCAAAACCGGCGCTGAGGCAGAAGATATTTTCCAGGAAGCTTTGATCAAGGTTTTCAAGAACCTGGATGATCTGAAAGATATCAAAATGGTCGGCAGCTGGGTGAAATCGATTGTGATCCGAACGGCGATCAACTACTATCACCGCACTACCAAATTGGAGCAAATGCATTCGGCGGTCGACGAAATGCACCATGAAATCAAATCAGAAGATTATACCCGAATTATACAGCAGCTCGATATGGTTGTTTTGCTGGATGTGATCAACAGTCTCCCGGACGGTTACCGCATTGTTGTCAACCTGTTCCTGATAGACGGGTTCACGCATAAGGAAATTAGCGAAATGTTGAAAATCACAGAAAGTACCTCGCGCTCCCAGTTTTTCAAG
>NZ_JBHYGF010000317.1:0-5037 GCF_051859145.1 Dyadobacter sp. | reverse complement strand
CCTCGTCATACGAAGCAAACCTGCGGATCCAGTCGATCAGGCGCAGGTTGCTAACGGTCCATAACAGTTGTTTCAAAGAGCCGTAAACATCCGTTTTCACGATCACCTCCGTCAGCGCATTGATTACGATATCTTCCACATCCTTCTGAAGAGGAAGATTTTTCCTTTTCAAACTGGGGATAATCTGAGTGTAACAAATGTGTAACAGGCATGTATAAGCCTTATCCAGCTTTTTTAGAAAGGCCTCTAATAATTCCGCATCCGTTTTGTATTCCGGACAAGGCCGCTTTTCTGTGGTCATGAATAGAAGAAGGTTTAGTAACCAAAATATATCGAACAATCGTCACAGTTTTCATTTTCACAGCCGGACTTTTTTGAACCGGCGGTGTAGTGAAAAGAAGGGACTATATATCTGATTAATAAACCTGTGCGACTGGAAAGTAAAGTGCTTTTGAAAAAAAACCACATTTTTTTCGAATTGAAAATGAAAATCGATGGACTTCTGCGATGTATTCCTGAACGCAAAAACAACCATCCATTTCAAACTTTCAAAATCATGAAAACAACAACGCTATTCCAGCAAATTTTCAGCCTTCGCCTGGTACTTATTATGGGAGTTGCCCTCACATTCGGCGCCTGCAAAAACAACGAGCCGCAACCTGAGGAGCCATTCAGTGAAGCCATTCGCAACAATGTTCCCCAGGAAACCATTGACAAGATCCGGGAAATGGGCGTGGATGTAAATGAGGGCACCAGGCCGCCAGCCCTCGAAGGAATATACTGGCTCTCTCCGATGGTCATGACCCACACCGAAGTACCAAATGACTATTACAAAGTAGGGCACCGTTTCAATGATTACAAAGTGAGACTGTACGATCAGGACGCAAAGAAGCTCACTATCTCGCTGGACACAAAAAACTACACTTTTTCCGGCGATCTGCGCGGTGAAGCTATCGGGCAGGATGGCGCGTACATTGCTGGGAATGGTAACTTCTTCACCATTTTTATTATTACGGAGACAAAGCACACTTACAATAGCACCAGGGCGAGAATGCTGGAAGTCTATTCCGGAGAAATGACGGCGAATGGCATCAAAAACCTCGAAAACGCAATTGTCATGCTGGATGATTATGGCGACGAAAATGACGATCTGATCCCCGTCAACACCGGCCGGGCTTTCTACGACAGCGACGGCTTTTCTGAAACAGGTAACACATTCAGGCTGGCTTCCGAACATCATGCGAATGCCTCTGAAAATGCCACAGGTGACTCCCGCGAACAACTTTTTACGAAAAAATAGGGATAGGTTTGAGCGCTGTATCGCCCGGCACCTTAGCCGGGCTTTACGCATTTATTTCAGGGTAAAGATAAAGTCGCCTCCCTGGTGACCGGTGTTATCAATGCGGCTGTATTGCGGCTGGTGCGGCGTATTCTCACCCGAATTACTAATCACAGCCGTGTAAAAGGAGCTGAAAAATGTGAGGGCGGGCATGTATTTACTGTTGTTTTCGCGCAGCCTTTCCAGAAAGTATTTCATAAAAACGCTGTTATCAGGTACTTTTTCCAGGTTTCCGCTGGTAATGGCAATGCGGCTGGGCAGCTTGTAAATCTTTTTCTCTGCTGCATCATCAGTACCTTTTGTCGAAATGCTGCCTCCAAAACAAGCGTCGGTAACCAGCAGCGTATGCCGCGAGTTGATGCCGCGAATGTAATCCTTGACTGTGGAGTTCGAGATCCAGGTTGCCTGGTTCTGAGGTTCAGCATCCTTTAAAAGCCAGTAACCCTGACCAATCTTTTCATCCCATTCGCCATGACCGGAAAAGAAAATCAGCAGGTTATCCCGTTTGGTAAGATTTGCTTTCAGCCTTTCCAAAGCTTGCCCTAATTCGGCTACCGTCGGATCTTTCAGCGTGAACACATCGGCGGGACTAAATTTATAACGACTCAAAAGTACTTTGGAAAGCGCCTCGCCATCTTTATGCGGATTGTGGAGTGCCTGAATGCCGGGCTGATAATTCTGAACGGAGATAATGAGTGCGAAGTAACGGCCCTGCGCAATGTCATCAAAGTCGGCTTGGTCACCGGCGGATAGTGGCTCCTGCGCAGGTGATTTGAGCATCACACGAACCGAGGCGACGTTGCCCTGGTGGTCTGTTGCTCTGATTTCGACTGTTTTTTGGGAAAAGTTTGTGGGGAGAGTAAACACGGCGTTGTAAGTGCCGTCCATATCGGGCCTTACCGCCTTCTCGTCCATTATCACGCTCCTGACACCACTTTCGTCGGTAACCTTCACTTTGACGAAAACCCGGCTCAGCTTTACTTCGACTAGCGAGCGCGTTTGCGCCAGTTTCGGCTCTATGATGGTGATGTTCGGCGGAGTTTGGTCTTTTGCTGTGACGGGGGCGGCTGTTTCTGTTTTGGACAATTGAAAAATCCACTCGCGCGCGCCTCCCTTTTGGTTGGAAAGCACTTCAACGAGGCGATTTCCATTCGAAAAGCTTGACATCGTTCTTCCACTGGGGAAAGTTTTCGTTTCCAGCAATTCAAATCCCTGGCCCTCCGCACTGGAAACTTCATTACGGGCGGCAAGTGATTGCACCAGCCTGTCAAATTCGGCGGGTTCGTTGGTAATGAAGATCAGCGTTTCCGGTTTCTCGGCATTTAGGTGAATTTCTTCGGTCCATTTTTGATTGCCTGTTACTCCCTTGCCGAACCTGTTCCTGCGCCAGATATTAGACTTTTCCGGACTTTGCTGAAACAGGCGCGAACTGATTCTGGCCTCTCTTGAAACGCGGTCGCGGGCATCATGAATTTCAAACAACGCGCGCCAGCTGATCCCGTCAGACTGCTGTGCAAAGCCTGGGAAAGCAATGAAAAGAAGAAAGACAAACAACTTGTTCATAGAGGTTCCGATGGGGACACTATTTCAAAACTAAAAAATAAACAGGTAAAATGGGCGGTAAGCTTGGTGTTGTAATCAATACACTTTAATTTTTATCCACGAAACCCCGACCTCACTTAACTCCCTTATGCATCAAGCACTTTTACCACGCTTCGTCTTCGCGGTCACCGGATTTTTACTGATGCTGGTACTATCCGGATGTGCAAAAAAGAGTGCGGCATTGTCACAATCTTCCCTGGCGCTTAAAGTTGCACTGGAATCCCAGCAAAATGCGCTGGCGATGCTGGACAGGGTATCCCAAACGGCCAATAAAGCGGACTCCACGAAGCAGGTTAACCATAACACCAATGTCGACATCCAGAATTACCTGACCGGAAAGCGCAAAGAAATCCATGAAATCACGCAAAAGCTGGAAGCGGCTCAACAGGACCTGAAAGATTTCGGCGACAAAAAAAGCGATAGGAAAGAAGCAGAAATCCTGGCAAATGCCAGCCGCACTGTGTTCGAGTCGGCCGAGATCCTCCGGATTTTGGAGGAAAAGACAAAGGTTATCGTTGACTTTCTCGGAAGCGAAACCTTTTCCAAGTCAGAGATCGGCGCCTTGTTCAGGCCGGGCGAATACAGGCTTATCCGCGAACAGGTCAGGGAAGGCCAGCGGCTCTTTGGTCCCGTCGTTGAGAAGCTCTATATCTTTGCTAACAAATACAAGAATGCCTTTAACAGTTTGAAAGGTCAAATTATCGTCACCGGTTACTCCGATGCGACAGCCGTGGAAACCGGCTCAGCATTATACAAGGATCTTGCTTTCAAGCTTTTGCAATCCGAAAACCTGACAGAGCCCACCCAGCCTGACCTAAACCGCAAACTGTCCGAGCTACGCGCCGAGGCAGTTAAGCAATTGCTGGAACGCATTATTGCTGATCGTAAAAAGGAACATTCCAACCTGATTGACATTACTGTGCAAACCCTGGGAAGAGGCGAAGAACTCCCGCCCGGACTCACAGAAGAAGTCCTGAAAAACGACAAGCGGAGAAGGGTTGTCACCTTCTACTGGGTTGTACTTCCTAATATGTAATGCTGCTGCATTGCACACTATCCATTTCACGGCATTTCTGAAAACACCGGCGGGCATTTTACCTTATCGACCGCAATCCTATTAATAGCCGTATCTTAAACTTCCATTTTATGAAATTCATTTTTGCAGCCTTCCACAGGCTCCACTGCCGTGGACGCGTTTGCATTCGGCGTAAACTGATCGGTTAAGAGAGGATGATCATCAGGTTGATCACGACAACGAATATGCCTACCGGTATTACAATCAGTTTGTTGTCCAGCCTGAATTTTCTGATCGATACGTAACAGCCATAAATTACCCCCAGCATCATTCCCAGAAACGCCCACATCGTGACGGGAGAGATGCCGGGGGTTACAAACAGGAGCCTTTCAACAGGAAGAAATAACACAGAGCTGACCCTTGCCAGAAAATCACTTATGAGAATCAGAATAATTACCAGTATGGCAGCCGGCCAAAAATAAGACTTCTTCTTTTTCATATTTTCTCCAATTTTTTAACATATCTGAAAGAATAAACGGCTCCCGAAGTAAAGCCTGCCACAAGCAGAAAAAACAGGAATGGATAATCTCCGGTTACATATCCGTAGCCCGCCAGCCAGCCGTCGAAGTTCATTAATAAGCTCACCAGGTATCTGAAAAGACCAAAATACAAAGCTGTCGCGGCTGCATATTGCGCCACTTTGATGGTTACCGCTCGCTTAGGGAACACTACCCTGATCTGTACCGGAATGCTGATTGCGCCGTAGGAGGTGTTTACGGTTAAGTTCAGCATGTAAAGCCGGTCCTTGACAAGCTTCGAAGAATCGACAACTAACACGATCTCCCGCTCACTTTCGTGCGCATAGCTGTTGAATGCCAGTTCATTTTCGCTGATGGTAATACCCTCAATATCGGCATCAAGCCTCACCGCAGCTTTTACAAATCCGGAATTCTGAATGCGCAGCCGCACACCGGATTGTACCACGCTCCCACCCTCCACGTCGGGTAAAACGATCTGATTGACGTCTGCACTGAGCATGGGTACGGTAGCCGAAGCGTCTATGATCAGGATCAGCGTTTGT
>NZ_JBHYGF010000316.1:0-5054 GCF_051859145.1 Dyadobacter sp. | reverse complement strand
CTTCAAAGATCTTTTTGACGGAGATGAAGATGAAACCCGGCGTTACTCAGAAGCGTGTCTTAGCCCCCTAAATGGTTGGACAAAATTGTAAAAACAGTTTAGTCCATTTAATTTAGGAATCATGAGTAAACAACGGCGAACATTCAGTGCCGAAGACCGGTACTCGATCGTACAGGAATCTCTTCGGAGCGGGCCTTCCGAGGTTAGTAGAAAGTATAGCCTGTCACCATCTCTTTTAAGGAGGTGGAAGGAAAAGTATTTGGCAAGCGGGAAGGATGGCCTTCGGGATTCATATCCACGGGTTGATCCGCAACTACGCATCTTAGAAGAGGAAAACGAACGCTTGAAGCGCATAGTAGCCAAGCAAGCTCTCGAGCTGGAGGTGAAAAGTGAACTGCTAAAAAAAACTCCTATCGGACCCAGGAAAAGATAGCCGTTATGACTCAATACCAGCAATCTACGACACGAAAAGAACTGTGTAAGTGGTTAGAGTTACCCCGTAGTGTATCTTATTATAGAGCTCGAAATGGCAAGCCAGGAGCGAAAGCCAGCCAGGTAACGATGAAGCTGGATGGTGCTTTGGTGCCTAACGAAGATGTCGTAATTCACATTAAAAAGCTTATTGATACTGAATTTAACGCGTTTGGGTATGAGTATGCCACGCATGAATTGAAAAAAGAATATCTGATCAATAAGAAGAAAGTGTACCGACTTATGCTTGCCAATGGCCTTTTATTGAACAAAATGATTCGACCTAGTGGAAAGCGTGAATTTGTTCAATTTCGTCGTATTGAAGCTAGTAAGCCTCTAGAATACCTGTGCTGGGATATAAAATATGTTTGGGTTCATGGTGAACGCCGCAATTATTATTTGCTGTGTATTTTGGACGTTTACACTCGTAAAATTATTGATTGGATGTTTCAGAGCAGCATTCGGCAGCTCGATTTAATAAACTTGCTTCGCCGGGTTAACCATTTTTATCAGTTGCAAGGAGTAATATTACGAAATGATAATGGGAGCCAATTCATTGCCCACAAGGTTCGGAATTTTTTGAAAAATTCGGATGTAAAGCAACAATTCACGCATGTTGCAACGCCGGAGGAGAACTCTTACATCGAAGCCTTTCACAGTATTTTAGAACGTGAAGTGATTGAGCGTAACCAATTTGCGAGCTATTACGAGGCCAAAGATACAATTCAGCGTTTCATCAAACATTACAATGAAAGTCGCCTCCATCGTTCAATCGGTTTCGTGACACCCCAGCAAAAATGGGATCAAGCCATGGTTTGTGACACAACCATTCCAGAAGAAGTGTCCAACTAATAAGGGGTCAAGACACTTTACCTGATTTAGGTGCAAACAAGATTGCAGCGAATGCCCCGACTGCTGCGCCGATCAGGATACCTATAACTAGACCTGTGCTGCTTTCATGATGATCACTATCATAGTCAACATTTTCATAATTGGTTTTCATATCGTCTGTTGGTTAATTTAGATCATGATAGACTAATAGCGTGCCAAAGATTTTATTGATGTCCAAAGTCAGATAGGTGATGCCTGGATGTTTTTCAAATGTGACTTTGATTTGCCAGAAAGCAGTTATTTCTATGTGGGATTGATGGTGGTAGTACAAATGGCTATTATGTCCCGCAAAAAAGGGGATCACAGGATCAGGAACAGTTTTACTACACAAGCTTTTATGGACATTTATATTTTGATTATTACAATCATCGGAATTGCGATTTTGGGCATGGCATGGATGCCATCCTTCACTGCCAGGACAGGCATTTCAGATTCGGTAGTTTATGTGCTGCTAGGCGTACTGGTTTACAGCCTAATAAAACAGCTCCCCCGGCCAGATCCGGTTCTCTATCAGGATTACACCATCCATATGACAGAGCTTGTGGTCGTGGTTTCGCTGATGGGTACTGGCCTTAAAATTGACCGCCCATTTTCATTTAAAAACTGGGCAATTCCCTTTCGCCTTATCAGCGTAACAATGCTCCTATGTATTGTAGCAGTAGGTTTTTTGGCGTGGAGATTTTTGGGATTCAGTTTGCCATCAGCACTGTTACTGGGTGCAGTGCTTGCCCCCACAGACCCTGTCCTTGCCGCAGATGTACAGGTCGGGCCACCGAAGGAAGGGGCTGCTGACGATGTGCGTTTTTCACTGACTGCGGAGGCAGGGATGAATGATGGGATGGCGTTCCCTTTTACTTGGCTAGCGATAGTGCTTGCAGCATCTTCCGCTGGAAACATTACCACCGGGCTCACAATGTGGGTACTTGTCGATTTAATCTACAAAATTGCCAGCGGGGTCATTTTCGGTTTTCTTCTTGGCCGTTTGCTGGCTTACCTGGTGCTGAATGTGTCCGAGAAGAGCCGCAGGATCAATCTTGATGACGGTTTTATAGCCGTTGCAGCTGCACTTTCCATATTTGGAATTGTAGAGCTGCTGCATGGATATGGCTTTGTTGCTGTATTTGTAGCAGCTGTTACATTCCGTAACTATGAGATCAACCACGATTTTCATAAGGACATGCATAGCTTTTCGGATCAGACAGAGCGTATTTTGGTAGCCGTGGTACTATTGGTTTTTGGAGGAAGCCTGGTGCATGGCATATTGGACGAAGTAAGCTGGCAGATGGCTTTGTTTGCTGTCGGTTTTCTGTTTTTGATCAGGCCACTATCGGGCCTGATTGCCCTAAGTGGGACAGCACTGCATTTTAATGAAAAGCTTGGGATAAGCTTTTATGGCATTCGAGGGATAGGCTCGTTCTATTATTTGGCATTTGCTTTAAAGGAGGCAAATTTTACCCATGCAAAAGAGCTGTGGTCTGTAACTGCCTTGATTGCGCTCCTTTCTGTAATAGTGCATGGACTTACGGCAACGGGTGTCATGAAGCGGCTGGAAAAATATTTTCAAAATCCTAAATGAATAAAAAGAGGGGTCGTTTCAACTTGAAACGACCCCTGCCACATTTTCGGATGTATTTCTTGTGAACCTTGACTACGCCCGTATATCTTACAGCTTCAAGCCTATCGTTGCGCGAAGCACGTTATTTTTTATGCTATTATCTTTAAAAAGCGGGCTCATGCCCCATTCATATGAGAAATCAAGTGTAATGAGCCCGAACTCCAATCCTAAACCTGCATTCAGGCCATAGGAATACTCCTCGATATTATCTTTTGAAAACTGTTCAAGCTCATTTTTATCCACGGCCAAAACATACGTCCCGGTAGCACCTGCTTTAACATTCATCTTGAAAAAGCCTTTATTGGCTTTGGTCAGGTAAAGGCCCAACAACACAGGGACTTTCAATGAATGTATCCTTGGACCTGACAAAAGGGGTGCATTGGATATGCTGTCCTCACTGGTTATACGCATTGAGGAGCTGAAATAGTGCGCGCCGGGCTGAATGAAAAATCTTTTGGCATGAATCCGGAAATCGAGCCCCGCATTCCAGCCCGTACGGCCATCTGCCTTGCCTTCACCAAGATCTGCTTTAAAGTTAGAGGCATGTACACCCACCATAGGAATAACCCAAAGTCCTGAATTACGAGCCGGTTTTTCACCAAAACGCTGACGAAAGCTCATTTTTTCACCTGAGCGTGATTCATTTCTTTCCATCGTTTGCTGTTCTTCATCCAAATTGTTGTTGGATAAGCCGCTTTGCTTTTCATCCATACGGTTATTTGACTGCATCTGGTTTTGTCTTTTCCATGCCTTGAAATCCTCGTATTCCTTTTTGTCAGCCAGCTCCGATTTTTCATTTTCAGGCTTTGCTGCCGGAGGGGCGGTTACCCCATTATAGCCGGGGCTTATGATGTTGTTAATGATAATAGTGGGCTGACCTGGCTGCTGCGGATAGCTCCTATAAGTTGATTCGACTACTTTTTGGGCCACAGCGGAAGCAGATTGGTCGCTCGCCTGTGCTGCGGCGGATGGTATTGGGGGCGCAGTGACACGAACTGGCGATGAAGAGCTGTTGATTTGCTCGGTGGATGCTGATGGCTGCGATTGGGCGGACGCCTGCCGGTAGGCGGCTTGTGAACCCGCCATGCCTAAGTCGCCGGATTTGGTCTCTTCTTCGGCGATTTTTGATTTTAACGACTCAATGTCTTTTTTCAATTCTTCTGCCTGGTCAGCAGCCTTACGGGCGGATTTAGCTCCCCTTTCGGCGGTACGGGCAGATTTTGATGCCTGGTTGGAAAGTTTCTTATTCTGCGGGTCGTCTTTAAGCCTTCCGGCCAATGCCTGGTTTTCATCTGCTAACTTTTGTGCTTCTACTGCTTTTTTTTCTGCTGCGCCTGTTTTTTCAATCAGTTCGTTTTCAAGTTTGGCAAGCTCGATTTTTTGCTCGTTTAACTTTGCACTTGATTCAATTGATTGCTTTTGATTCTTGAGCGCATCTAAGGAATCCTTTGAAACCTGTTGGGCAGCTAAGGGCAATGCCAAGATAGCAAGAGCAACTGCCTGTATAAAGATGGATTGAATTTTCATTTCCTGGTTTTTTTATTGTTATGATGCATCAGTAGTCCTGTCAAACAATCATGCCGCCCAGATTTAACACTGATCTGTTGTTTAACACGTAAATAATCGAGAGTGCTTCCGGTACAATATTTTAACAGATCACATTTGATTTCCAACAGATGCCCTAGAGAGAAAGGCACGGGCCGATAGATGACATAGATATGAGCACAGAAAATAACAGTGAAAAGCCTGATTTGCCTAACGCTCAACCCTTTTTACCACACCAGCCCCTGTCTATCCCATTGATCAGGGAGGTACTGATTGTCGATAAAAAGACCATACAAACGGGAAAGGTGCTGGTTTCTAAAAAAAATTATGAAGATCCGGTAAGCGAACAGATTGAACTTAGCTGCCAAAAAGTAATTATAGAACGCAGGCAGATTAACGAATATGTCGAGTCAGCACCCCCAGTCCGATATGAGAATGGCGTTACGATTATTGCTGTAATCAAAGAGGTACTCGTTACAGAAAAGAGACTGATGCTGGTTGAAGAGATACATATTTGCCCGCAAACCACAAC
>NZ_JBHYGF010000315.1:0-5069 GCF_051859145.1 Dyadobacter sp. | reverse complement strand
GAGAAAAGAAAGAAGTACGATTTCAAGCTGCTGTTCCACGATACGCACCACCGCGCCGTGACCGAGAAGGCGAGCATGAGCGAGTATGATATTTCCAATTACGACGGCGTACTCGCATTTGGCGGCAAGATCAGGGATATCTATTTGTCGGAAAAGTGGACCAAAAATGCGTGGACCTGGCATGAAGCTGCGGATACCAATGTTTTTCGCCCCATTGAAAACAATAGCTACGAAGGTGATTTTGTGTGGGTGGGCAACTGGGGCGACGAGGAGCGTACCAAGGAGCTTTTCGAGTTCATTATAGAACCTGTGAAAGAAATGAAGCTGAAAGCGAAAATATACGGCGTGCGCTATCCCGATCACGCAAAAGCCGCATTGGCCGATGCAGGTATCGAGTACGCAGGCTGGCTGCCCAACTTCAAAGCGCCGGAGGTTTTTTCGAAGTACCGGTTTACAGCCCACGTGCCGCGTGGCCCGTATGTAAAAGCATTGCCGGGTATCCCGACAATCCGCCCGTTTGAGGCGCTTGCCTGTGGTATCCCGCTGATTTCGGCTCCGTGGGACGATGCAGAAAACCTGTTTACGCCCGGGAAGGATTTTGTTTTTGCCAAAAATAAAGAAGAAATGAAACGCTGGATCGACCGCGTGCTGACAGACGAAAGCCTGGTAAAAGAAATGACCACGCACGGGCTGGAAACGATCCGCAGCAAGCATACCTGCGCACATCGTACGGATGAATTGTACCAGATATGCGAAGAATTGGGTGTTAACAACTTAAACCAAACTACGACGCTATGAAATTTGCATTCTTCGGTTCAAGCCTTGTTTCAGCTTACTGGAACGGCGCTGCAACCTATTACCGGGGCATTATCCGCGCCATGAATGAACTCGGGCACGAGATCACATTTTACGAGCCTGATGCTTATGACCGCCAGAAAAACCGGGATATGGAAGATCCTGAATGGGCGCGGATCGTGGTTTACCAGCCCAATGAGGAAGATGTAGCCAGGGTGCTGAACGACGCGATAGATGCAGACGTGATCATCAAAACCAGCGGCGTAGGGGTTTTTGACGAGCTGTTGGAAAAGGAAGTTGCGGCACTAGGACAAAAGGACAAGTTCGTGATCTTCTGGGATGTGGATGCGCCTGCTACGCTGGACCGCGTACATCACAATGAAAATGATTATTTCAAAGACCTCATTCCGCAATACGATCTCATATTGACTTACGGCGGCGGGGATCCTGTGATCAATGCGTATACAGAGCTGGGCGCAAGAAAATGTGTGCCGATCTACAATGCGCTCGATCCTGCGACGCACCATCCCGTTGAAACGCAGTCGCGCTTTGAAGGCGATCTGGTGTTTTTGGGTAACAGACTGCCTGACCGCGAGAAGCGCGTCGAAGATTTCTTCCTGAAAGTGGCGGCGGAAATGCCTGACCAACGCTTTATCCTGGGCGGAAATGGCTGGCACGATAAGCCAATGTCTTCCAACATCAATTACATCGGTCACGTATTTACCAAAGACCATAATGCATTGAACTGCTCGCCGAAAGCGATCCTGAACATCAGTCGCGACAGCATGGCGAAATACGGCTTTTCTCCCGCCACGCGCGTGTTTGAAGCGGCTGGCGCCGGAGCCTGCATTATTACCGATTACTGGGAAGGTATCGAGTTTTTCTTTGAGCCGGGGGTAGAGATACTGGTGGCCAGGAGCGGGGACGAAGTCCGGAGTTTGCTTAATTCCCTCACCGCAGAGCACGCAGCGCAGATCGGGCAGGCGGCTTTGAATAAGGTTTTGGAAAAACATACTTACGCACACCGCGCCGTGGAGCTGGACAAGCTTCTGAAGGACGAGCTTACATTAAACAAAGCGGCGGTATGACAGAAGGTAATTTGAAAATAGTGGTCCTGGGTTTATCCATTACTTCTTCCTGGGGAAACGGGCACGCTACTACATTTCGCGGGCTGATCCGTGAGCTGCACCGGAACGGGCACGACGTCACTTTCCTGGAACGCGACGTACCCTGGTATGCTTCCAACCGCGACCTGAAAGATTTTTCGTATTGCAAAACGATCCTTTACCAGAACATCGACGAACTGAAAGCTGCTCATTCGGAAACGATCAGGAATGCAGATCTGGTCGTAGTAGGTTCCTATGTGCCGGAAGGCGTGGACGTTGGGAGGTATGTTACCCAAACGGCCGAAGGTATCACTGCATTTTACGACATTGATACGCCGGTTACGCTCGCGAAGATCAAAAAGGAGGATTACGAATACCTGCACCCGAACCTGATCCCGCTGTACAATATGTACCTGAGCTTTACCGGCGGGCCAACGTTGACTTACCTGGAAGAACATTACGGCTCGCCCATGGCGCGTCCATTCTATTGCTCTTTCGATCCCGAACTCTATTATCCCGAAGCCCACGAAAAGCAATGGGACCTGGGGTACCTGGGTACTTACAGCGACGACCGCCAGCCGCCGCTCAAAGCATTGATGCTGGATGCAGCGGAGAAAATGCCTGGGGGTAAGTTTGTAGTAGCAGGTCCGCAATATCCCGGCGATATTCAATGGGCTGGCAATGTGGCGCGCATTGAACATTTGCCGCCTTCGGAACACCGGAAGTTTTACAATAGTCAGCGCTTTGCGATGAACATCACGCGGGCAGATATGATCCGTGCAGGTTACTCACCCAGCGTGCGCCTGTTTGAAGCCGCTGCCTGCAATACGCCCATTATCAGCGATTATTGGGAAGGCTTGGACACGATCTTCGAGCACGGCAAAGAGATACTGATCTCGCATTCGGCTGAGGATACGGTTGGCTTTTTAACGAACATTACGGAAAGTGAGCGGCAGGCTATTGCTGAAAATGCAAGACGCAAAGTGCTGGAATTTCACACCGCTGCCCACCGGGCTACGGAGCTGGAAGGGTATTATGCCGAGGCAATGCGCATGCGTGAAGCAAGTACCGCCGCAATCAGGCCGGATACTTATTAAATCGGCATTCAACAGCAAATTGAGCTACACATTTGCACGAACTGCCACTGCCAGATCAGCAACGAACCGGGGAAGCTGTACTGCCAGCATCCCCGGCGTAGTTAGCTCGATTTCTTGCTGCTCCAAGACAACTCCATTCAATGTATCCCAAAAATGAACTGAATAAGTACCCGCGGACATACCCGGGATTTGGACAGTCACATTGATAGGGGATGCATTTTCATCCAGCGTTTTCAGATTACCGGCCTTCTTAACCAGCGTATCGGCACGCATTGCCCAGAGTACCGCCTGCCGCCCGTCGGCGCTGGCGAACACAGCCACATGGTGATTGCTTGAAGCTATTTCATCATTCAGGTTTTTTCTGCGAAAATTTTTCCAGTCGATCAGGTTCGTGAAGCCCGACAAGCTTTTCTGCGCCAGCCGCATGCCGGGCGTCAGACAATGCGGGTGCCGGTTAGGCCAGCGCATTCCGCCGCCTGCTGCTCCCGAAGCCAGGTGCGCCCATTGTATGTGACGGAAATATTCATCGTCAAAAAAGGCGGGGAATGTAATGTGTTTGTCTTTAAACGCGTGAATAGGCCCGTGCTCACTATCGAAAAACGGCCTGTCCGCTGGTAGGTGCGACAAAGCTTCTCTCACGAGCCGGCCCGCAGCGATAGCCGACGCGACGGTATCTTTCGGGTTGTCGATCGTAGCTGCATCGTAAAAGTGGGTACTCGCAAAATCAAGGTCGGCGTGGCGGAAAATCACGTCGGCGGCTGCCGGGTGATCGTTCAATACGGGCCCGAATATCGAAACGGTCTGCGGGTGAGTGCGCCCGTACAGCCGCATTTCAATGTCCCGCAAATGCGTACTCAGTTCGTGAACGAAGGTTTCGAAAACGTCGGTGTGGCCGCCTGCGTGCGCCGGGTGGATTTCATTCCAGAGATCCCACGCAAAAAGAACGCCGCTGCCGCCCCAGCGTTCGGCAACGAATGTCAGCCTGTTTTTGATCGCCTTCAATGTATCCGGACAAATCAGCCACTCGGAGCGTTTTTTACAAGGACCGCCGTGTAATTTATTGTAAGGATGGTGCCGCCAGCGTATCCACATCCAAAAAGTATCAACCGGTGTGAGCAGTATGCGGATCTTGTGTTGGGCACACAGCACAAAAAGATCATCCCAGAGCCTGATCATATTGGGCGAAAATGTACCTGCGGGTTTTTCAAAATACCGGTGCTCTCCCTGTGCATATTCCAGCATCAGCCGGATGCAGGTAACCCCGTGCGCAGCAAGCCAGGCGAGATAATCCTCTGCCTGCTGCACGTTTTTACGCCTGAAAAGACCCTCCAATTCCGGCCAGGTAATCGCATCATTCTGCCCGATCGGCGTCCAGTTTTCACCTTCTTCCGTCATAAAGTAGGGTGTACCCGGCACCACCTGCACCCAAGCCAGCTGATCCAGCACCATACCAGCCTGCCGGCCCGCCACCTGTTTAATACCGGTATTACCAACACCTGTTCCAAGTAAACTCATAGAATAGTCCAGATATCAAAAAATATCACCAATACCACGCCCCAAAAAATCTCCCGCACAAAGTCCAAAATCATGCCACAAAAAACATCAAGACAATAGTCACTGACTAATCTCATCCACTCATTACCCGTTCCATTCAGTCATTCAGTCATTCAGTCATTCATTCATTCATTCATTCAGTCATTCCCCGTTCCACGGCGGCTCATTCAATCATTCACTCATTAAAAATCGACAAACGCCCTTCGTCCTCCCCACAATGCCTTCTGCCGACGATGGTTTTAAAACTCATCAATAGGTTATTACTTCCTTTTTTGTCCAGTTTTAATTCCTATTAGGTCCATGAAAAAACATCTATTCATCATCTTCTTCCTGCTTGCCGGCGCTGCGGAAACGCTGCTGGCGCAGAACAGGGTCATTACCGGAAAGGTAAGCGACGCCAATACCCGCGAGGCACTGCCTGGGGTGAGTGTCCTGGTCAAAGGTACGCAGACCGGTACCGCTAGTGACACAGAGGGTAACTTCAAAATCGAAGTGCCTGCCAGTGCGCCTGTACTCG
>NZ_JBHYGF010000314.1:0-5116 GCF_051859145.1 Dyadobacter sp. | reverse complement strand
CGGAACAGCTCAGGTTGGAAGAAGCGCGGCGGGAAAGCGAAGAGAACCTGAAATTCGCTTTGCATGCAGCGGACCTGGGCACCTGGAACTTTGATCCCGTGACCAGGAAAATAGCTATGAATGAGCGCTGTAAGGAACTTTACGGAAATCCTGACGATGATGAATTTGAATTCGGCAAGCTTACTAAATACATTCATCCAGACGATTTAACGAAAGTAAAAGAGGCGGTTTTCGCCTCATTAGATCCGCAGGTCCGTGCGCCTTACGAAGTTCGCTACCGTACCATAGGCGCAAAAGACAATGTACTGCGCTGGCTGCATTGCAAGGGACAGGCTTATTTTACAACGGAAGGTGTGGCTTACCGTTTTGCAGGTATCACCAGGGAGATTACCGATGAAGTGATCCGGCAGGAAAAGATCAGCTGGGCTGACAAACAAGCGGCGATGAGCATTGAAGGCTCCGGCGCAGGCTCCTTCCTGGTTGATCCTGATACAGACGAAATCATTTACTCGCCGACCATGGCGCGTATCCTAACCGGAAATGAAAACAGGCATATTACCCGGCGTGTTTTTGTTGAGCACGTGCATCCGGACGATATCCGTATCCGCGAAGAAGCATATGAGATCGCTGCAAAAACGGGCGAGCTCAGGTATGAAGCGCGGTTTATCTGGGTGGACAAATCGGTTCACTGGGTGCGGGTGATCGGGCAGTATATGTTTGATATTAATGGGAAACCAGCCACGCTTTCAGGGATCGTCATGGATATCTCTGACCGCATTGATTCGGAACTGCGGCTTCGGACGAGCGAGGAACATCTGCGCACACTGATCGCGCAGGCGCCTGTGGCTACCACCCTGTTTGTCGGGCCCGAATTCATCATTGACCTACCCAATGCAGCAATGCTCAAACTATGGGGCAAAGGCGATTCTGTGATCGGAAAGCCACTTGGTGAAGCACTACCGGAACTGAAAGACCAGCCTTTCCTGGATATCCTGAAAAGAATTTACACAACCGGAGAAGCCCATTCCGAACAGGGTGCGCGCGGTGAAATTGTGGTAGATGGTATTTGGCAGACATTTTACTACGACTATACTTACAAGCCGCTTAGAAATGCGGCAGGTGAAATTTACGCAATACTCGATATGGCAGTGGACGTAACCGAACAGGTAAAATCCCGGCAGGCGCTGGAAAAAAGTGAGGAAAGATACAGGCAACTGGCGAGTGAACTGGAAGGGAGAGTTCAGCAACGTACAGCAGAACTAAACCAGACCAATGCAGAACTGATCAATTCGAATAACAACTTGCAGCAATTTGCCTACGCTGCCAGTCACGATATGCAGGAGCCGCTGCGCAAGATCCAGTCTTTTGGATCGAGGTTGCAAATGCTGTATGCAAAAGAGCTGGATGAGAATGGTGCGTTTATGCTCAACCGGATTCAGGATGCTTCCAAAAGAATGTCAGTTATGATCGATGATTTGCTGGCCTACTCGCGTCTTGCCACCAGAGATGCCGAGATGACGGCTGTAAACCTGAAAGGAATAGTCAGCAACGTACTTGCAGATTTGGAGATCTCCATTCAGGAGCACCAGACCGAAATCATCGTAAATGAAATGCCCGAAGTACATGGAAATGCATTGCAGCTGACGCAGCTACTCCAGAATCTGGTTAGTAATGCGATCAAATACCGTAAAACAGAGGTACCTTCCAGAATCGAACTGTCGTACCGGGACGCAACAGATACCGAACTTTCGACCATTCCCAAAGTTCTCGAAGATCACGGCTACATCAGGCTGCAAGTGTCGGACAATGGGATTGGTTTTGATGAAATGCATTTAGACCGCATTTTCCAGATGTTCCAGCGCCTCCACGGCAGAAGTGAATTTTCCGGATCGGGGATCGGCCTCGCTTTGTGTAAAAAGGTTGCCCAGAACCACCACGGCCACATTACTGCCACTAGTACCGTGGGTATTGGCTCCAAATTCATTGTTTTTTTACCAAAATCATCAAAAAAGTAAGCTGCTTAACCAGCAGCTTACTTTTTCCAGATATCTTCAAACTGGTCGGGGTGCCGGCGGAATTGTAAATGCACGTACTCGCAAAGCGGCAGGACTTGCAGCTTTTCTTTCCGGGCATAACCAACCATTTCATCAAACATCTGCTTTGCCATACCTTTCCCTTCCAGCTCAGGATCCACTTCGGTGTGGTACACGGTCAGCACGGTATCGCTGACACCGATTACCATTTCTCCGACCTGTTTGTCACTTTCCTCCAAATAAAACGCGCCACGCTTGCGGGCATCCAGTTTCAATTTTACTTCGCTCATAGTTGTATTTTAAACGCCCTCCGCTACTTTCTTCATTTTAGCCAGACCAGTCTTCGCTACCAGCAATGCATCCTGCGCGTAGTAACCCTGGTTGAAAACTTCAAAAGAGAGGATTACAGGCTTTTCGGGATTTTTAAGATTTTTCAATAGCTCTTTCAATGGCGCCACTCCGTCACCGGCATAAATCCGGTCTGCATCCGTGATCGTTTCACGCGGTGGCGTTTTCGGATAATCGTTGATATGAAAAATCTCGACCAGCGGCTTGCCTACATCCTTTACACTATCCATGCCAGAGCCACCTTTGTGAAGGTGATACACATCCATTAATACCCTTGCGGAAGGGTGCGAAGCCTCCACAGCTACATATAGCAGCTCACCTACCCTGCTCAGGTTTTTGGAAAAACCCCAGAGTTCAAGATGCGGCGTAACGCCTGTTTTTTCTCCCAGTTCAAGAATCGCGCGGTAACGTCCTGCTACCTTTTTCAGATCAAGCGGTTCACCGGTGGTAGCGCCCATCGGAGGTGCTGCCACGCGGGTACAGCCAATTGCAGCCAGCTGCTCCATTTCCATTTTAAGTTGTTCGAGCGCCTTTCCCCTGGTGGTATTATCGTCTACAATCCAGGGAGCAAAGCCGATCGCATCTTCCACTTTCAGTCCCAGGTCTTTCACAATTGCACTGGCTTCTTTCAGCGAGCCGCCGTTTTTCAGGTAATCCTGCAAGGTATTGATCCAGATCTCCACAGAACCATAACCCGCCTGGGCAGCTACTTCGAGCTCCTTCCGGAAACCCAGCTTGTGCCCGCGAAGAGTACTCATATTAAGGGAATAAATAAACGGCTGCTTTTTTGCAACAGCAGCTTCAACAGGCAAAAGGCTTGTTCCGCTCACGGCTGCTATAGAAGATAATGCTTCTCGGCGATTCATAAATGTCTTGGATTGGGAAAATAGGTTTAGTTGGTAAAGGTACCTGCGGGAATTTTTTACCGCAACTAAATGTAAATTGCGTAACAAACAAGACGGACTTTCCTATGGAATTGAAAGACTACACCCTGCCCGCACTGACCCGCATCGGCCACGTGCATTTGAAAGTAGCAGACCTGGAACGGGCGCTGGATTTCTATTGCGGCTTGCTCGGCTTTGAGATCACAACCCGGTACGGCGACCAGGCAGTCTTCATTTCCGCCGGCGGCTACCATCATCACATCGGCCTGAACACCTGGTACAGCAAAGGCGCGCCTCCTGCTCCCCAGCACGGTGTCGGACTTTTCCATACGGCCATTCTGTACCCTACCCGCAAGGATCTTGCTGTGATTTTTAACAGGTTACAACAGGCACGCTACCCGCTCAGCGGCGCAAGTGATCACGGTGTTTCGGAAGCATTGTACCTCAATGATCCCGACGGAAATGGTGTAGAACTTTACTGGGACCGGCCACAGGATCAATGGAGCTACCTGCCCGACGGTTCCATTGAGATGTTTACCAAAAGTTTAAACTTGCGCGGACTCCTCGCAGAGCTGGAAAGATAGCCTCTGCTTGACCGTCAATATTTCATCAGCAAAGTCAGCAGTTTACGGTCCAGCTTTTGCCCGTGCCAGTCTTCATACGCCACATCCTCGCGCCCGGAATTAAGCAGGCCGAAATCGCCGGAAAACTCCCATAATGCATAACCGATCCCGTGTGATGTCAGGATATCCAGTACATCCCCGAACCAGGCAAGGAAAACAGCATGCGGCGTTTTCTTCCAGGCACCGCTTTCACCGCAATGCACCCCTACTCCCTTGTTGACGAGTTCTATCCAGGGCTGGTAATATTTTTCAAGCATTTCACGGCCGAGATATTGCTCCCCTACCTGCCCCGGCCATTTGGGTTCCGGTGCCTGATCGGGATCTTTCATCGCCCAGGGCGCTTTGTAATGCGAGATAATGCCCGGGTGGTACCCGCGACAGCTCTGCGCAATGTCCAGGTCGGCGAGCTCGGGCACTACATGGGAGCCTCTGTTATTTCCATCGGCCACAATCAGGTGGTTTGGGTTTTCTTTTCTGATCGCCTGCTGTGCACCTATTGCTACTTTTCTGTACACATCGCCGGGTACTGCAGAGCGTTTTGAATGCTGATCGTTCATATCTTCTCGCATACTCGGTTCGTTGAGCAGGTCGAAACTGATCTTTTCAGACGAGGTATTCTTGTATATCTTCGCCCACATATTCCAGTGGAAGTAAAAAGCTTCCTGCGCCTTTTGATCGGTCCATAAATTATAAGGCTCGTGAAAACCCGCATTAATGCAGTACCCCGGCGCGCGGTGCAGGTTCAGGCTTACGTGCATGTTGTATTTGTGCCCCAAGGCAACGAGCTGATCTATTTTCTCGACTTGTTTTTCCTCAATGCTGTACACTTCCTCCGGAGTAATATTCCGGCTTCTGTCGAATTTGAGATAGTATGGATATGCAATGGGAATGCGGACAAAATCAAAGCCCCAGTCGCTCATCCATTTAAGCTGTTCCTCAGTGGTCGGCTTGCGTTGTTTGTCAGGCTCTGGACCGAAGAAGTCAAGCAAATTGAAGCCTTTCCATTTAGGCAGCTTGTTCCTGGCCAATTGCCTTTCCGGCAAAGTAAAGGCGCCGCGCGTCGATACGCCGGGCGTCGACACGCCGGGCGTCGATACGCCGGGCATACTCAGCCCGGCCGCTGCTAACAAGCCTGTATTTTTTATGAAGATCCTGCGATGCATTGCTGAGCTATGTTGATGTATTTCGTTAAAATACATCGCACAGCCCGTTTTTACTGTCCCTGCCG
>NZ_JBHYGF010000313.1:0-5150 GCF_051859145.1 Dyadobacter sp. | reverse complement strand
CTCGCCCGTCAACCGCTTTTCCTTTTCCTTGATCGGCGGCGGATCATAGCCGCTCTTTTTGGCGTAAGTACGCGCTTTCTGTTGTGCCGATTTCAGGTATTCCAATGCTTTATGTTCAAACGGAAGCGCCTTTTCAGGTTCGTACATGCGCAAATGCAGCTCCGATTGCCACATTTGTTCCAAAGCGGATTTGAGCAGACTCCGGGTTGATTGCTCATAAAAGGTATTCGTTTCGGCATCGTCGTGCGAATGCGTGTACTGCTCCATTAAAGCAGCCAGCGGGTCTTTTGACTCGGTGGGCGGCGGAGTTTTCCCGTGATCGTGTCCATGTTCACCGGCATGCCCCTCCGCCTGGTGCTGTTCGGCTCCTTCCCCTGTCCCATCAGAATGGTGCGTGAATGCGTCGATGATATCACCTTCCGGAACTTCACCCGGATTTCCACCACCGATATTAGTCTCAAATTCCTCCCCCAAATACTGACCGTATCTTAAACGCAGCAGCTTTTGATCGTATCCTATCTCATTTGAGGCCGCATTGAATGGCTTTTTCTCCAACTTTTTTCTTCTCGCAATCAGCTTCTCCGTGTCGATGATAATCTGCCGCTGGCTCCGGAAATATTCGGGCATGATGTTGACAGCCATCGTAGCCAGTTCCGCCTCTTCAATCTGCGCAGTGTCTTTATAAACCAGAAAATAGGTATCCGATTTGGTAAAATTACCCTCGGGCACCCGGTTATCTACCGCCGCCCAATAGTAGTAAAGTTCATCGCCTGGTGTAAAGTTGAGCTCATTCAGGTTAATCGTTTTCTGGACATTGGCTTCTTTGAACTGATTGGGACTTAATGGAAAACGCATTTCCCGAAACTTCACATTCTCCCCCGAACCCCGCGCGACCGTCGCTACGATAAATGCCTGTTTAACCTGAAAATCATCCGAGATCCTGGCTGAAACGCTGAGGGTTTTACTGTCTTTCAACAGGTGATATTTATACAACTCCTTTGAACCCGGCTCGATCTTTGGAGCAAGGTCCGGGATTGCATCAAGCTTGTAAAACTCCGACTGGTAAACCAGAGAATCTTTCCAGTAACCTTTAATGGAGTACAAACCCGAACCTGCAAGCCGGTCGGAATATTGAAAAACAGCACCTTTTTTAACGAAGCTCACTTCCTCTCCCCGCGGATTGGCCAGCTTTACAGTCAGCTTATTTGTGTTGTTAAACTCCACCTTCCAGGCCAGCTTCGAGCCGGTAAAAGCGGTCACATTCAAGTCTTCCGAGTCCGTTTGCCGCAACCCGGTGTAAGCAGGCGGGCTCACAGCTACTTCTGCCCGCACGAGCCGGGGCACAACTTCGGGCGCATTCGTCCGCTCCTGCTGAACGAGCCCGGCTTTCTGGCGATCTGGTTTGTCAGTCGAGTTCCACTGAGGATGGAGAAAGTAGATGACGGCGGCTATCGCAAACAAACCTGCATAAGGCACCATTCCGGAGTATAGCTCACGAAAAGGAAAGCTGATCTGGTTCTTTGAAATACGCTCCAACTGCATTTGCTCGGCCAGGTTCAGATCCTCTTTTTCCAGCAAATGCAGGCTGTATTCAGTATCGCCCGTATAGCGGTGGATCAATGCAATTGCACCTGACTTTTTGCTTTTATACAATTTATTTTGCCAGAAAGCGAATGCGAAAACAACGACTGATACAAGTGCTGCATACATAGCAGAAGCAAATGTAAAAACCAGCACAAAAGCCGACACTGCGAGCAATACACAGCGGATCAATCCGGCTGCAAGAAGCTGCACGGTCACCGAGCCGATCAATTTGTTTAGGCTATGCATAACGCAAGATGGTCCATTAACGCAGAACAAGCCATCTTTCTAACGCTGTTAGTAAAACGAACGCAAATAGAATCCATTTACGAAGTTCAGCCGCTTCCTGCGCCTGCGGCATTTTGGCTTCTTCAAATAAGGAACTTAACTGCTGCCTGCTTAGTGGCTGTTTCCTGTCATTTAGTTGGTAAAAAGAAGTAAATGCCTCGCCCAGCCACTCGGGCAACCTTCCATTCCGAACGAGATCGGACGAATGCAAAAGCAGTGAGTCAGCGACATACACTTCATTACGCTGCGGCGCGAGACCCGCTGTTTTACCCGAGATTACATAGAGGGTTTTAGCATCGGGTTTTGTTGGTTTTTGATCTGACAATATCCAGTTATAGACGCTACCTGGATATACTTTTTCATCGATTTGAAAAGATAAACCGTAAACCTCAGCAAGTGCCTTTATAGCTGCTGTCACAGTCTGCCTTTCTATCGGATCGTTGTAATCAATTAACAGCTTCAAATCACCCGAATGCACTGGTTTAGAGGTAAACTTTACGCTCGATGCCCCATTCTGCGCAACTTCCAAAAGCCCACTTACGGGATTTACAAACAACCTTTTACCATTACTTAACTCCATATAATTAGCCCGCTGCGTGGAAGCAGAGTCCGTGAATGTGTACAGACTGAACTTACCTGGCACAACTACTTTGGGCATAGAAAGCAACTGCTGATCTGCCACGAGATAAATGCTCGTTTGTCCCTTGGCCAGCTTGTTAATGCTTTTCTGAATGTATTTGGCCGGATTACCCGGCTCTGGCATTTTGGCAGTAGAATTAAGGACCTGCTGATCGGGGCTGATCCAAAAAACGTGCTCGCCGGCCTTCAATGCATTTTCAATTTCAAAACGAAAGTTATTCACAACCCTGGGATCCGCTTCTACGAGATGCACGCGCTCTTGTGCTGCGTCACTTTTCCACCAATGCAGCACAGGCTGACTGAGCAACAATGCCAACAGCATAACCAGCAAACAACGAATGAGCAACAGCAGGATTTCATGCAGGCGGATACCCCTGTGTTTGAGCGAGCTTTCATCCACCAGCCAGCGCGATGCTGCCCAGGCAATCACCTCGCCCTTTTTCTGATACCAAAGGTGGATTGCAATCGGCAGTGCGATCCCCGCGAGCCCCCAGAGCATCCAAGGTTGCAGCAATTCCATCAGCTTTTCCTTTTAGTTAAAAATGCTTTTAACACCATTCCGATCGGGTCGCTTAATCTGGCTGTGATCAAATGCACATACGGGATCTGCAAATCACTTTTCAATTTTTCAAAATACGCCTGTGCCGATGTCATGAATTTTTCACGGACAGAGGCTGCGTCCAGTTCCATTTCTCTACCCGTTTCCAGATCTTTAAACCTGTAAAAACCATTTAATCTAAAATCAACTTCCTGATCTCCCAAAACCTGAAAAATCACAATCTCCCGCTGCGGGTTTGCCAAAGAACTGATCAGTTGCATCCACTCTTCATTTACCTGCAAAAGGTCACTTACAAGAATAAGCTGCTCTTTTTTCTTCGATCGCAGCTCAATCAATTTCCCCTCTTCCCCTTCCTCCATCCTCCATTCTCCCGAAGCTTCCGTCTTTTCCAGCCCCACCAGCATCTTCTGAAAAGCCTGCTTACTGGAGGCAGATGAACCCGCCGCGCAGATTGCTTCCACACTGCCGTTTTTTAAAGCATATAAGCTCATCTGGTCATTTTGAATGTAACCAAGATAAGCCAGCGACGCCAGCAATACCTGTGCATATTGAAGCCTGCTGACGCCATTTTCGGCATAATTCATGGAGCCGGAGAGGTCAAGAAGAAAACGCAGCTGGCGGTCGCTTTCGGTGGATGATTCTCGGACAAGATGCTTATCGGTTCTTGCAAAAAGCTTCCAGTCGATCCGCTTGGGATCGTCGCCAGGTTGGTAATGTCGGTATTGTTCAAATTCAACGCCTATCCCGGAGCGTTTGCTGGCGTGGATACCCAGCATCAATTCCTCGCTCACCAGCTTGCCGGTAAGTTGAAGGTTTTTGAGCTTCACCAGATTCGCTGCTAACAAGCCACTTTGCTTTGCCATACCTGAATGTAAGAATGAGATCAGGGTTTAAGCGTAGCAAGCAAATCACTGATCACCTCGTCACTGGTGATATTCTCGGCTTCCGCGCGGAAGTTCATGGCAATGCGGTGACGAAAAACGGGATAAGCAAGCGTTTGGATATCTTCCGGAATCACCGCAAAACGCTCGTTCAACACAGCCCGGGCTTTGGCACAAAGTACAAGCGCCTGTCCCGCCCGAGGACCAGCGCCCCAGTCGCACCATTCCTTTACAAATGCCGACGGGCTACCTTCCGGCCGGGTAGCGCGAACCAGCTTATTGATCCACACGATCAGTTCCTCACTGATATGCACCTGGCGAACAAGTTGTTGCAAGTCCCGGATATCAGTATCAGAAAGGACCCGCTCCACCTGCACCCGGGCCGAGCCGGTTGTACCTTTCAGCACATCGAGTTCCTCCTGTTCGTTGGGGTAATTCAGTTTGATGTATAGTAAAAAGCGGTCAAGCTGCGCCTCCGGCAGCGGATAGGTACCCGCCTGCTCAATTGGATTTTGGGTGGCGATGATCAGAAAAGGATCAGGCATTTGATAGGTTTCGCCGCCGTAGGTTACACTTTTTTCCTGCATCGCTTCGAGTAATGCGGCCTGCGTTTTTGGCGGGGTGCGGTTGATCTCATCTGCAAGTACCACATTGGCAAATATCGGCCCGCGATTGAATTTGAAGAACTTCTTACCCGTGTCGTGGTCTTCTTCCAGGATTTCAGTACCCACAATATCGCCCGGCATCAGGTCCGGAGTAAACTGTATCCGCTTAAAGCTCATATCCAAAGCCTCGGACATTGTTTTAACCATAAGCGTCTTAGCCAGCCCCGGCACTCCTTCCAACAAGCAATGCCCCGAAGCAAGCAGTGAGATCAATATTTCATCAATAGCTTCCCGCTGCCCGACGATCACCTTAGCAATCTCCCTTTTCAGAAGCGGAAGCTTGGCAACTAATGATTTATAATGTTCTTTGTTCAATTTTGAATAAGTGAATGACTGAATGACTGAATGACTGAATAACTGAATGACTTAATTTTTATGCACAACAACAAAAGTCCCTTCAGGGATTTAGGGTTAAAAAGTCCCTTCAGGGATTTAGGGCAAAAAGCCAACCGCTGAAAGGCTGTCTTGTCCTGAAAAAAGTGGACACGTTTGTGAAATGTTTACTTCTTCATCTAAGCTGCCTTCATTCGGTGTACT
>NZ_JBHYGF010000312.1:0-26993 GCF_051859145.1 Dyadobacter sp. | reverse complement strand
TCAATGATCTTTTGCTCAGCACTTAGCGCTTCTTTACTGACATGCTGCCGCTTGTAATAACCACTCTTGCTGTACCCAAAGTAGCCGCAAACCTGCTTTACTGCGAACTGTCCCCGGAAACGGCCAACGCATCGGTGCCAAAACTTTTTTTTAAATCCGTGCCGAACTCCTCATTGGCCAGTTCGATCACTTTTTCAGCGCACTGGTGCTTTAAGCTTAGTTCGGCATAGGCCACTTTCAGGCGCCGTAGCTCTGCTTCCAAACGTTTTTGCTGGTTTGCTTCCCCTTTCATCTCTACGCGGATTACTTTGTTGATCAAATGCTCTTTGCCAAATTTAACAATCCATTTTTTAATTGTAGAGCTCCCCTTGATGCCATAACGACGCGAAGCTTCTAAATGGCTTATTCCTTCCTGCTCAATCTCACGGACTACTTCCCGTTTAAAGCTCAGGCTGTACTTCACTACTTTCGGACGGTCATGCTGCATAAATCTCCCTGTGGTTAAGGTCAACCTATTTCAGGACGTGACAGTTAATCCCCGATGCGCCAAGTACTTTCCTGATTCCTATTTCCCGGGTCCGCCGCGCTACACTCAGCGAGACCATACCGATAATGCCAAGCACAACAATGACCAGCGCCAGCAATGTGGCCAGCTGCGCTGCCCTTTGCAACCGGATCTCCGATTGATAAAGCTTTTGCAGCGTCTGGTCCATGAAAGTGTATTCAAAAGGTGCATCCGGCATGAGTGCCGCCCATTTTCGCTGAATGGCTGCCATAGCCGGTCCAACATGGCCGCTCAGCCTGAAACTCAGATACCTGTATGTATTTCCCACTTTGATGTGGCTTATTGCCAGCGGTTTGATCTGCTGGTGCATAGATTCGAAGTGGAAATCCTGAATTACTCCGGCGATAGTCGCAGGTTGCGGAGAAAAATGGATCCTGACCTGTCTGCCGACAGCATCCTCGGGCGACTTGAACCCGAGGGATTTCACTGCCGAGCGATTAATCACAATGCGGTCAGTCTGAATACCTGCATTTGGCTTTGCGAAAAAGTCGCCGGCCAGTACTTTAATCCCAAAGGTCGATGCGAACTTTTCATCGGTTGAGAAAAACTGGGTGTGGATCGCCTGTGCAGAATCCTGTCCGGGCTGGTAAATACCGTATTGGGCACCCGTATTCCCGTTTGCTATTTCATAGGATAAACTTACGTCCGCAACTTCGGCGAGGGTCGAAAGCTCATTGCGGATCCCTTCCATTCGCGCCAGTCCCTCCGGCGTCCAGTCCCGCGGCACCGCAATTGACACCAATGCATTTTTCTCAAAACCCAGACTTTTATTGAAGAAATAATCGACCTGCTGGGTGATGATGGCAGCTGCTACAAAAACAAACAATGCGATCGTAAACTGCATCACAAGCAGAGATCTCCGAAAACCCACATGCTCTTTGACGGATTTCAGCTTCCCTTTCATGGAATCCACTGACGGGATCGCCGAAAGTATGAAAGCAGGGTAGGAGCCGGCTAGTAAGCCAATCAGCAATGCACAAAGTATCGGCAAGATGATAATCCAGGGAAAAAGGGAGATTCCTGACACAAGTTCTTTACCGATAATTTGACCAAAATAACCCCGCGATAACTCATAAAAGCCGATTGATAATAAGCTTGCGAATGCGGCCAGCAGTATAGACTCAGCAAGAAACTGTCCGATAATCTGCGCTTTGAGGCTGCCCAGCACCTTTCTTACGCCAATTTCTTTCAACCGGGAAGAGGAGCCTGCCACAGAAATGTTGACGAAATTGACAACCGCCATCAGCAGGATAAAAGCAGTTACCGCGGCCAGAATGTAGATCATCTTCTGAACTAAACCGTCATTGGCTTCGCGATAATAGTCTTTGAGCGGAGTCAGGTATATGTTCAGATTTTCGTGTGCGCTTACGGGTGCATTCGTTTTCAGTATCTGAGCGACAGGCATTTCAAGCGCTTTTGGTTCAATGCCTTTTTGCAGCTGAATGAAAGTTACCATAAACGGAAAATTCCAGTCGCTTTCTGCTCCCTTGCGCCCTTCAAGTGAGCTCAGCGGGATGAATATGGAAGATGGATTATTAAGTAAGTGGCTGACTGAGTTGGTTTTCAGATCTTCCAAAACAGCTGTCACCTGATACTCCTGCTTGCCGCCGACGAAGTTGTGCAAAGTCAGGCTTTCCCCAACTACATCGGTTTTTCCAAAGTATTTAAGAGCTTTTTCTTCGGTAATTACAATGGAATTTGGCTGTTGCAATGCAGTTTTCACATCGCCGTGCAGCGCAGGAAATCCGTACATGGAAAGCAGGGTGGTATCTCCTGTTTGTACATCTTCCCGAAAGTGCCTGTCGCCGTGAGAAACTGCGACTGTGATGGCGTCGTAGCGATAGTAGCCTGCTACAAGATTAGGATACTCGTCCCTAAGTGTCTTGCCAAGCGGCCCGAATGTAGCGAAGTCAATCCCCATTTCCGGCACCTTCCACTTGCTGCGGACAATGTACTGCTGGTCTGCATTCCGGAGATCGGCATTCACCTGCAACTCACCATGAATATAACTGCCTACGAGGAACGTAAACGTAATCCCGACAGCAAGTCCAAAGACAGTCAGAACAGAATAGAATTTACGTTTCAGCAAATTCCGCCAGGCAATAGTGAAGTAGTTGTGCAGCATGCGGTAAAAATAGGGGAAACGCATTTCAGCGTAACGGAGAAGGTTGGTATTTAAGGAAATTTAACTAGAGTACAGATAATTGGCTTTCTGCTACAAACCGCCGCCCGAAGTTACACTTGCTACTACACCACATTCGTAATCGCCGCCATTCGGGTATCCCCTCATTGCCGGCAAATAATCAAAAAAAAGCTTCACAGGAATTGATATGTAAATAGGAGAACTGAAAACTAGTTCAGGCAATTTTCATTAACTAACTCTAACTACCTATGCAAAAATGTGTAATCAGTGCTTTGCTGTTGTCTCTTGTAGCAGTTGTGGTATCTTGTCGCGAGCCTGAAATGAAGGCTTCCATGCGGGAAAATGAAATGGTTAAAACTGAAATTATTGATTTCAAAGGAGAAAAAGTGATAATTCAATCTGATTTTCCGAAGGAACTGTTTGGGCAATCTCAGAAAGAATTTGACCTCTACTACCAGTCTGTCGCTGGTGTGACCAAATCTCGAACCATTGGTATAGGTGTCAACATTACCTACGAGGAACTGCACCCGATCCTGGTAAAACATCTTTCCAAATACCCACAACCCAACTCAGAAGACGAACTTTCAGACCTAGACCTTCGCCGCATTTTCCAGGATTTTCCCGAAATACAAACACGTGAGGAAGCTGATGCAAGACGAATGGTGATTTACGATTTCTACCAAACACTTGCGAAAAGGGATATTATCGCGGAAGTTATCAGGTTTGAAAGTACGAAGGGAAGAAACGGGCGTATTGCAGATGTATCTCCCGGAACGCTTACTACTCCCGAAAAGAATCACTTGCTATTGAATCCCGGGTATGCGCAATGGTATATTCAGGCTGCAAATGATGCTAAATCACTAACACAGACAATTTACCAAAATCAAGATTCAGGAAATAAGGGCAACGCTTTCAAGCATTCAACCTGGAATGCATTGTCGATCCGATACATCTTAAAAGGGTCACCTGCAAGTGAGAACCAGGCAATTGACTTTACACAGGATGGAACTTCAAAACACGAAGAGGCTCCTGAGGGTGGCCAGGTATATGATAAATATACTGCGATGGATCTTCATAATAATATGTCTGCACGCGTCTGGATGGAAAATGAAACAAAATGGGGGGTAGGACCTTTTAGAAAAATGCCTTCCGTAGACGACATTGTAAATACAATGGCTGCCAGAGCAAACTCGAGTGCTTTGGAATTGATAAGTACGATTTTGAACTGGCACGGAGGTGATAATGTGGGAACATGGAATAATCTATACAATAACATGTATGGACCACATCAGCATTTGGTACACGTGGATCTTTAAAATGCTGGGACTATTTAGTTAATATCAGTGGTTTATTGAAAATCTTCGATTAGAATAGTTACTATGAAAACAACGATATTGATTGTCATTCTTGGAGTCCTGCTTTTGGGATGCTTCGATAAGATTGACTTAGCGATTGATACGCTTTATTTAAAGGACGGCGACCGGGCGACTCAGAGATCGCAGGCTGTATCTAAATTGTACGAGCATTATGCTGCAAGCGAGAAAAATCGGGAGGCTTACGAAGTGGTTTCAAAGAAAAGCGGACGATTTATTCTAAATTTCACACCTGGCCTTGGACTTCTCACCGTTTGCGGAGACCCGGGAAGTGGATGGTCGCAACAGTTTCAAAACGTTGATGAAGCAATGCTGAAGAAGCTGGTGGATGAAGGAATCTCTTTCGACGATTTGTATGATGTTGGGTCAATGTCCCATAAGGTTGATAGTCTGCTTGTGCGAAAAAGACCGATTTACAATGTCAATACGAATGGAAATCCGAAATAACCCCATTTAATCTAATTCTTCTGGCAACTTCGCGTTGCCAGAAGAATTGAATCTAAGTTGCCCGCCAGACTCACTCTGGCCGTAACTCTTCAAAGCGTTCACCGGCTGATTTAGAAGCCTAGGCGCTTAGTGTGGAGAGGGTGATAACTCCGTCTCCGGCGAGGATCCACCAAGAGAACGGCTGTCAGTATTCGAAATGGCGCACCGCAGCATTTAATCTATATCGAACTTTGACTATTCGAAATCTATGTTTGGTAATTTAAATCGATCTTATATGAAATTGAGGACGTTTCTTTTTGTCATACAGCTGTTGGTTGGAATGGCTGCATGCATCAACAAAGTCGATCCTGATGTTGATACTATGTATACTGAGGATGGGAAAGACAGGAAAGATGCGCGTATGCTGGCCATTCCTAAGCTACTTGCGCATTATTCAAGTAGTAAAAAAGACAAGCTTGTATATGAGGTCATTTCTAAAAAGAAGGGGCAGTATATATTGAACTTTACACCATCCCTAAAACTACTGACACTGTGTGGTGATCCCGGAAGTGGTTGGGGACCTCAGTTCAAGGACGTAGACGAGGCAACTCTTCAAAAGCTTATCAACGATGGTATATCATTCGAGGACATTCATTCGATTGGTACGATTGATAGCAAGTTCGACAGTGTTCTTGTCAGGAATGAACCTCGCGTTGAGGTGAAGACGAATGGTGAGCCGTCGCTCTGATCCCGGATAACTTTCCTACTGGTAAGATGTTCAAGCCAGCAGGAAAGTATTTAAGACTTCATGAAATAATATTTAGATACAACCGAGAATAATAGGCCCCCAAACTCACTCCGCCCTCAAACTCTTCACCGGGTTCATCAATGCGGATTTAAATGCCTGGGCGCTAACAGTTGTAAGAGCGATCAGAATGGCGATGAGGCCGGCGCCGGCGAAAATCCACCAGGAAAGTGGTTCGCGGTATTCGAAGATTTTGAGCCACTCGCCCATAGCGTAGATCGATACCGGCGTGCCAACAACAATAGCGATCAGAACCAGCTTGATAAAATCTTTGGACAGCAGCAGTACTACGCTCTGGATACTCGCACCAAGTACCTTGCGAACACCAATTTCCTTCGTCCTCGACTCGGCGGCAAATGCTGCCAGACCAAACAAACCCAGGCAGGCAATCAAAACCGCCAGCACGGCAAAAGTGAGCATTACATTGCCCTGGCGCTGCTCGGAAGCGTATTGATGGGCAAAGTTCTGATCCAGAAAATGGAAATCCAGCGTTGCTTCGGGATCAAATTCCTTGTAGGCCTGGCGCATGTAATCCAGCGCTTCTTTGGTCTTTTCAGGTGTAATTCTCACGTAAATATTGTCGCCGTCACCTGGCGCAGGTGCCTGTAAAACCAGCGGCTCGATCTTGTGCTGCAGAGAATGGGTATGGAAATCTGCCACAACGCCTACGACGGTTGCTTCTTTCGTATTGCCCTGGCCATCTACAAAGTACTTGATCCGCTTGCCCAGTGGGTTTGTCCAGCCTTGTTTTTTGACTAATGCTTCATTGACCATTGCTGCGGCCGACAAGTCTGCTTCCGATTCGGAATTGAGGTTTCGGCCGGCTATTAATTTGATCTCCGTTGTTTTAAGGAAATCCCCGTCAACTGCAAACTTCTGTACCATTTGGGTACCTGGACTCATCTGGCCATTTTCTTTTTCCATAAACATCCCCGCAGAGCCCAGATAGTTAGTGCCGATAGGATTGCTGGAAGATGCCACACTTTCAATCAATGGACTTTCGGACAGCTTCTGTTTAACCGCACGAACCTGATTTCTGACCTCATTTTTATCAATGTGAAACACAAGTACCTGGCTTTTATTAAAGCCCAGATCTTTGTTGTTGACATAATACATCTGGCGGTACACCACTGCCGAGCAGGCGATCATTACCACCGTGGCCGCGAACTGAAATACCACCAGCGATTGGCGGAAATAAGCACTGCTGACCTGACTGCCGATCTGTCCTTTCAATGCATTAACCGGACGAAAGCCGGAAAAGCGAAGTGCCGGATATAGGCCGCTCACCAACCCTACCAGCAGCACAAATGCGATCGCAATCAGTGCGCTCACTACGTCACTGCGGTACCCGGGTGAAAGCGACTTTTCTGCCAGTTTGTTGAACATAGGCAGAAACACAATAACTAGAATGAACGCGACCAAACCCGATAGTATCGTCATGATCATTGATTCTGTCAAAAATTGCCCGATGAGCTGGCTCCTTTCCGAACCTATGGATTTTCTGACACCTACCTCACGTATCCGCTTCATGGAGCGGGCAGTGTACAGGTTTACATAATTGATACAGGCAATCAGCAGGATCAATGCGGCGATTGCGGAGAATACGTAAACGGTATTTGCATTTCCATTTGGGCCGAGCTCAAAATCCAGGTGCGAGTTCAGGTGAATGGAGGTAAGTGGTTGAAGCTCCATTTGATAGCGCACATTGCCCATCTCTTTTTTCAGGTATTTCGGGAAAAACCCGGCCAGTTTCTTCTCGAACTTATTAACGTCTGTCCCGTCTTTGAGCAGCAGGTAAGTATAGAGTTCAAACTGCTGCCAGCCAGTCGTATAATCTTTGGGAAGTGATCTTAACGCGCTGAACCTGAGATGTGAGTTGGCAGGTGTATCTTCAATTACTGCGGTTACGACATTCGGGAAGTTATTGCTGAACATTACGGTTTTTCCAACAGCCCGGGAAGCATCCTTGAAAAGTGTCTCGGCCAGGGTTTTGGTTAAAACAATTTTTTGCGGTTCTGCCAATGCAGTTCTGGCATCGCCATATAAAACGGGAAAAGAGAATACATTGAAAATAGACGGATCTGTAAAGAAAATGTCATTTGCGACCACTTCGTTTTTGCCATATTTCATCGTACCACCGCCTTCTGAGCTGATGCGGACCGTGCCTTCGACTTCCGGATAATCCATTCGTAGGGCAGCGGCAAATGGTGCTGACGTAAGTGGAAGGTGAAAGCTGCTTTCGTCCCAGCTAGCCTGCTGTACTACCCGAACAATGCGGTCTGCTTTCTCGTGAAAACGGTCGTAGCTCATTTCGTCGGCCACATAAAGCAGCATCAGCCACACTGCTGCCATGCCTATACCCAGTCCGAAAATGTTGAGTCCGCTGAACAGTCTCTGTTTACTGAGGTTGCGGAAACTGATTTTGATATAGTTGAACAGCATGTTGCACGTCGGTTTGTTTACATACCCTGGTTAAAAACGTATGCCAATTTTGTATCTATAATGATAATCAATTACTTTACGATCAATGTCGCTATATTTTGTCCGGTTTCGAACATTGGGCTTACGTATGTCCGGTCAAAATACCTAATTTTGCCAACTTCCTTGTTTTGGATGCATTAACAGTCTTTTCTCATTGATTTTTAACCAAGAATGAACCCAACACCCGCTACCTCTTTACAAGATATTGTAGGGCACGCCAAAGAATACGGCTTTGTTTTTCCTTCTTCTGAAATATACGACGGTCTGCAGGCTGTTTACGATTACGGCCAGAACGGCGTCGAGCTGAAAAATAACCTGAAAGCCGCATGGTGGAAGGCGATGACGCAGCTGCATGATAATATCGTGGGTATCGACGCTGCGATCTTCATGCATCCGCTTACCTGGAAAGCTTCGGGGCACGTCGACGGGTTTAATGATCCGATGATCGACAATAAAGATTCTAAAAAGAGGTACCGCGCCGATCAGTTGCTGGAAGGCAAAGCAGAACAATATGCTGCCGAGGGTAATGAAGAAAAGGCACAGGCACTGCTGGAAGAAATGGGGCGACTGCTGAGCGCTGAGGATTTGAACGGGGTTCGCGAGCTTATTATATCTGAAAATATCAAATGCCCGGTTTCGGGTACGACCAACTGGACGGAAGTTCGCCAGTTCAACCTGATGTTTAGTACGCAGGTGGGCTCCGTAGCAGAAGATTCCAGTCTCATTTACCTACGTCCGGAGACTGCGCAAGGCATTTTTGTAAACTTCCTGAATGTACAGAAAAGCGGCCGGATGAAAGTTCCTTTCGGTATTGCACAGATTGGAAAAGCATTCAGGAATGAGATTGTGGCGCGTCAGTTTACTTTCCGTATGCGGGAATTTGAACAAATGGAAATGCAATTTTTCATTCGCCCTGGTACTGAAATGCAATGGTACGAATCGTGGAAAGAAGCGCGGATGAAGTTCCATAAAGCGATCGGGTTACCAGCGGAGAAGCTGAAATTCCACGATCACGAAAAGCTGGCGCATTATGCCAATGCGGCGGTGGACATTGAATTCCAGTTTCCATTCGGATTCAGGGAAATTGAAGGGATCCATTCAAGAACCGATTTTGACCTAAGAAACCATCAGGAGCTTTCGAAGAAAAAACAACAGTACTTCGATTCTGATTTGGATGAAAATGGCAAACCTTATGGAAACTATATTCCGTATGTAGTGGAGACTTCGGTAGGCGCTGACCGTCTGTTCCTGGCTACTTTCTGCAACGCTTATACCGTAGAGACAGTAGGCGAGGGGGAAAATCAAAAGGAGCGGACTTACCTGAAACTGCATCCTGCATTGGCGCCATTCAAGGTTGCGGTACTTCCATTGGTGAAGAAGGACGGACTGGCAGAGAAAGCACAAGCAATCGCTAATTCACTTAAATCTTCGTTCAGAACTGTTTATGACGACGGAGCTGCCATCGGAAAGCGTTATACCAGACAGGATCTGATCGGAACTCCATTCTGCATTGCGGTGGATTACCAGACGATGGAAGACGATACCGTGACCATTCGTCACCGCGATTCCATGGAGCAGGAGCGTGTTTCTATTAGTGAATTGAAAGAGAAAATTGGCTATCAGGTAGCAATAGAGCGGATTCTGGAAGCGATATAAATTTAAGTTTTTGCAAAATGAAAGCGGGCGATTCAATGAGAGTCAGCCCGCTTTTGCTTGTTGATGGTTACTCTGCGGTGTGCAGGCGCACCAGGTCCTCTGCATTTCCTCTGATCAGGTCCACCGAGTCTACTTCAAGAATCTGCGCGATCTGGATCAATCGCTCCAACGTAATGCGGGTGTAAGCAAGCTCAATTTTACTATACGCATTTTGAGATATGCCCAACTTCATTGCGAGATATTCCTGTGTGTAATCCCTGTACTCCCTGATTTTCCGGATATTCAGCGCCACGGATCTGATCTTCGCCTCTATCGATTGGTCCATGAAACTTCTTTTTTGTTCGTAAGTATTCCGTTTTGTGGAAACATACGACCAGCGTACTGCGAAAAGATCAATAGCTTAATTTCCGTTAAATCATCCGTTTATATACGTTGGGTAATCTTCTTGTCCCTACAACCTGCATTTATTCTTGTAAATAGTTGAAATTCAGTCTACAAGTTTTAAAAGATAGCTTTGAGGAATAAAGCTGAAATTTTTTGTAAAAAATACAAACGAGCTCATTGATCGAGAGCCAGGACTTTGATAAACTGTTGATTTGGCAAGAGGCTGGTTAGAAATACCGGCCTTTTTTTTATTAATTGAGCACCTTATAACAACCATACACATCATGATCAATCAGCTATACGACACTTCTCTGAGCTTGCTTACAGACCTTTATCAGCTCACAATGGCCTACGGTTACTGGAAATCGGGCAAGGCCGAGCAAGAAGCAGTTTTCAATTTATACTTTCGAAAACATCCGTTTCAGGGTGGTTTTACGATCAGCTGCGGTCTCAACAGTGTGATCGAATATATCAGGGAATACCGGGTAAGCCAGTCTGATCTCGACTATATCGGTTCTTTGAAAGGAAACGATGGTAATGCATTGTTTGAACCGGGTTTTCTTGAATATCTTTCTCAAATGGAGCTCCAATGCAGTATTGATGCGATCCCGGAAGGTACTGTTGTATTTCCAAACGAGCCGCTGCTCCGTGTGCAGGGACCTATTTTGCAATGTCAGCTGTTAGAAACGCCGCTTTTGAACCTGATCAATTTTCAATCGCTGGTAGCAACCAAGGCGGCGCGCATGCGGCTGGTGGCCAAAGATGATACATTGCTGGAATTTGGATTAAGACGCGCACAAGGTCCGGACGGCGGGGTTACTGCCAGCCGCGCTGCCTATATCGGTGGCTTTGATGCCACTTCCAATCTCCTTGCCGGCAAGATTTACGACATTCCGGTAAAAGGAACCCACGCACACAGTTGGGTAATGTCCTTCGATTCCGAGCTGGAAGCATTTGAAACTTACGCGCAGCATTTGCCCAACAATGTAACCTTACTTGTGGATACCTACGACTCGCTGCAAGGTGTACGCAATGCGATCGAGGTCGGTAAAGGGTTGAGAAAGCGTGGTTATGAACTTGGGGCGATAAGGCTGGACTCGGGTGATCTGGCTTATCTAAGTATAGAGTCCCGGAAGCTGCTGGACGATGCGGGATTTGGACAAACCAGTATCGTCGCAAGTAATGATCTCGACGAGTATATTATGGACAGTCTGAAAATACAGGGAGCGAAAATAGATATCTGGGGCATTGGTACCAAGCTGGTTACCGCCTACGATCAGCCTGCTTTGGGCGGTGTTTACAAGCTTGCCGCAATCAGGAATGGCAGCGGCGAATGGGACTACAAGCTGAAATTGTCTGAGCAGCTCGTGAAGGTCTCCACACCGGGCATTCAGCAGGTGCGGCGTTTTCGGGATAGCAAAGGTTTTGTTTCTGATATGATTTTCAATATTGAAAATCCATTGATTGGAAAGTCGACGATGGTTGATCCTTACGACTTTACGAAAAACCGGTCATTTGAAGAGCAAATGCATTTTGAAGATTTACTGGTGCCCGTTTTTGCAAAAGGCCAGCTTATTTATAGTCAGCCTTCCATTCACGAGACCCGGCAGCGGGTGAAGGATCAGCTTGCGCATTTTTACAAAGGGATCAAGCGTTTTGTAAATCCGCATACCTACCCGGTCGGGTTGGAAAAGCACCTATTTGATCTTAAAACAAATATTATCCTGAAATTAAGACAAGGCCAGCCCGCTGCGCAGTAAGTGCAGCAGGCTAGCTTTATCACGATTATTTCTTCTCAGGCATCAACACCACCTGAATGAAATCGTCATCATTAAAGTACTTACGAGCGGCTTCTTTGGTGCTGGCGACTGTAATTGATTTCAGCAGACGTTCCTGTTGGAAAATCTCGTCGAGATCGTCTCCCAGGAACGTATTGTCGTCGAGGTAGCTGAGCCAGAAGCCGTTTGTTTTAACAGCCGTTTCCGTTTGTCGACGTGTTTCAGCTACAAACTTTTCAATGTCCTTCTGGTCGGCCCCGTTTTCTTTCACCTTCGCAATCTCCACTTTCGTGCGCTTGATCAGCTTTTCCACATTCTCGGGCGCGCATCCGAAACCGACTGTAAACCGGTATCTTCCTTTTGGAAACTTGTCGGTGCTTTCTGAAACACTCACGCCGTACACCCCGCTTTCTTCCTCGCGCAGCGCTTCAATCAGCTTGATCTGAAGTACCTCCTGCAAAGCCTCTATCTGAATGTTGTTTTCAGGATTGTAGTCATATTCTCCGCTCGCAACCAGCGTCACGCGGCTTTTGGGCTCCATTCCTTTGTAGATTGTCTTTTCAATTTTCCCTTTTGGCGGAAAAATATTCGGGTGATCAAAGTCGTCATTTCTCTCAGTAGAAGGCAGGCTGCCGAGGTACTTTTCAATGTAAGGCTTAATAGAATCCACGCGGAATGCGCCTACGAAGGTGAAAACGAAATCGGAAGCGTCAGAAAACCGGTCTTTGTAAATGGCCTCTGCACGGTCCAGGTTTACCTTGTCAACACTTTCGGGTTTGAGCGGCTGACGTTTTGGATTGTGATTTGTCAAAACCGCATTCAACGAATCCGAATAAACTTTCTCGGGAGTCAGCGTTTTCTGGATGTTTTCCAGGTATGCTTTCTGGTTTGCCAAAATGCCTTTTACTAGTTCTGCATCTTTGCGGGGCTCCGTGAAAGACGCATAAATCAGCTGCAAAGTGGTTTCCAGGTCTTTCGGGTTTGTTTCGCCGCCGATACCCTCGGTAAGCTCGCTGATATAAGGTCCGGCGCTAGCCGTTTTTCCTGCTAAAAACTTTTGCAGCTGCGTCTGATTGTAAGGTCCGACCCCGCCTGACTGAATCAGGTAACTGGTGAAAACGCCCGTTTCCCGCTCATCCGGAAATAAGGAGTAACCACCGCGTGCCGTGGCTTTGATCAGGATCTCGTCATTTTTAAAGTCAGTCGGTTTCAGCAAAACCTTCACGCCATTTGAAAGGGTAAGCTCGGTCACGCCCAGCTTTTCAAGCTTTTTCTCCGAAGTAACCTTCCCTGCAACGGGCTCTTTACTCAGCAACGGAGTGTCAACAACATCGTCTACATAGGCAGTCACATCCTTTCCGGCGTCTTTTAACAATGCACGGATCTCAGGCTCTGTCGGCAATGCCTCTTTGCTTTTCTCTGCGCCCATTACCACTACTGCCCGGTTTTTATCGGTGATGTATTTTTTGGCCAATGCATTCACTTCGGCCAGAGTTACGCTTTCCAGGTGTTTTTTGACAAACTCAAAATAGGCTGCTGCGCCCATATAAGGCTTGTCGTGCAGGAAGTGGTTGAGGTACTCCTGTACGTGGTTGGCAGATTTAGTTTTGTCACGCTCTTTGTAATACTGTTCAATGCTGTTGAAAAAATCCTTTTTCGCGCGATCGAGCTCGGGCTGCGTAAAGCCAAATTTTTGAACACGTGCATTCTCTTCCAGCAGGGCGGTCAAGGCAGTTTTCATAGACGTTGCATCTTTGGCTAGCGCAACCGAAGTGTAAGAATCGAGATTGCCGAGGAAATCACGATATTCGCTGCCCCCATAAAGAAATGGCGGGTTAGGCTTTTGTGTAAGCTCCTGCATGCGCTGCCCCATCATCGCATTGTACAGTCCCTGCGCGAAGTTGTTCCGCACGTCCTGCAAAGTTTTTTCCTTGCTGTTTGGTTGCTTGTAGATCAGCTGGATCAGGTTCTGCGGATATTCCGGGTCGGTAACAATCGCAACCTGCGTCGATCCGTCGAGTGGAATGTCGTATTTGGTGCGTTTTTTAGGATTGACGGGCGGGGCAATGGAGCTGAATTTTTGCGTAATGATGGCTTCCACTTTGGCCGGATCAAAGTCGCCTACCGCAATCACCGCCATCAGGTCGGGACGGTACCAGTCTTTGTAAAAAGCTTTGATCGTTTCCGGTTTGAACGACTTCAAGATGCTATCCTTCCCGATCGGCAGGCGGGCTGCATACCTGGAATTATTCAGGATTACTTTCAGGAACTTGTCCCGCATTCTTTGCTGCGCGCCCCGGCCCATTCTTGATTCCTCCAATACCACGCCGCGCTCTTTTTCAATTTCGGCCGGGTCGAGCAATGCGCCATGTGCCCAGTCTTCCAGCACCTGAATGCCTTTTTCTAGCAATCCGGCGGAGTCAGTAGGAATGGGCAGCATATATACTGTTTCGTCAAAGCCGGTATATGCATTCAGGTCGGCGCCAAAGCGCACACCCGTTTTTTGCAGGAAGTTGACCAATTCGTTCTTCGGAAAGTTGGTAGTCCCATTGAAGTTCATGTGCTCCATGAAATGGGCAAGTCCCTGCTGCGCGTCCGTTTCCAAAACAGACCCGGCTTTCACAGCCAGCCTCAGCTCTGCCCGGTTTTTTGGTTCGCTGTTCTTGCGGATATAGTAAGTGATCCCGTTTTTTAGTCTCCCCGTTTTTACGTCGGGATCAAGGGGAATTTTTTGTGAGGCCAGGTCCTGCGCTGAAACCAGCGAAACAAAACCAGATCCCATAATCATAAAGCAAAAAGCGAGAAGAGCCTTTTTCATTTTTTTAATTTTAAATTGATTTAAAGTCAGCGAAACGAAAGATAACGCTTTTCTATCTGACCGGTTCTCTGGTAACAGTTTTTAACTTTCCAGGCGAAATTGTCGGGAAATCTGAGAGGTACCTGTATCTGGGTGGTTGAATTGCCTTATTGAAGCGTGGGCGGGCACCTGATGCCTTTGAATGCAAGTCCGCGCCGGAATTTTAGCTTAGAACGGTCTTTGAAAACCATTGAACCGTCTCTGTCTTCCACTTCCCCGAAACCCTCAATCCATTGCGGGCCTTTTTTAAGGAAAACTACCTCTCTGGTCGACTCAGTTCCTTCTGATACGAAGGTATATTTTGCATAAATGGTATCCCCACGCATTACGCCATCGATTTTACCCTGGTTCCGGTCTTTTTCATAAAAAGCATAAAACAGTTCACCGGTGACAATGCTGTCGGCTACATTGACGTGCAGGAATGCAGAGTCTTTTCTGGATTTATATACAAAGCATTCATAGAGCTCGAAGTCGGAGATCAGCTTGTCAGGATTGCCTGTCTTTGTATAGGTAAATCGCTTTCCGGCGTGCTCTACCACCAGCGTACTATCCCCGGCAGAGATGATTTTCATGGTATCCGTTACGTCGTCAGTGCGCTCGGTAAATTCATTTTTTCCGCTCAGGATTAGCAAATCACCCTGTTTTTCCCATCTCTCATACAGTTTGGATTCAAGATTAATGGACGAGGCCCGGCCATCATCTTTTAAAGTAAAACCCCTTTTATGTTGCGGCTGATCGGGAATTTCGGTGACCCAGCTGCCGGTAATGGAGCCGGATTCTTTGGTGCAGGAAGTAACAGCAAGAAACGCACAGAAGATCAGGATATGCTTTAACATCAGGCGGGGTGGTTTGTGGTTGTGCAAAAATGGGCTATTCCGGTGAATAGCAAAACTGTTCTACAACGAAAAACAACTTGTCCACATTATCCCGCGACCTTTAAATGCGGATTTTAGTAGTTTTTCCAACTTTAATGTGTGCACTTCGCTACTTTTCCCTAGCCACCGAATCCATTCTGCTGATATCCATTACATCTACCGTCATAAACCCAAACTCTTCCGTTACAATACCACGGATTTTGTAAACACCTTTGACCGAAAAGTTGGCCTTCGTGTTTCCTGGAAAATGAACTGTATCAATAAACTGTCCTTCCTGATCCAGAAAAGTACCAAAATGCATTACCTCGCCCCGAGAAGTCCGCGTGTTTTTAACAGCAACCAAATACCCGTACTGAATCACTTCCTGGTTTACATACCGGTGCAGATCCTTGCTCATAACACTTGGAGGCAGCGGGTGCCTGACGAGTGAAAACGGACTGCAAAGCGGATATCCCAACAATTCTATCTGATCATAGGCATCGTCGATGGGAGAGGATTCAAATGAAGGAAGCTCGTAGTCCTTGATTTCGGTGTCGAATAATTGCTTTTGCGGCACCTTTACGGGTGTGGTACTCAGCCGGAAATGTGCTTTCCATAACAGTGTTTTTTTATCAATGCCGGTGAAACGGAATGCATCAATGCGGATCAGGATCGTGAGCTGCTCAATAGAGATAGCGACCCGGTCCAGAAAATTATTCAGAGACAAAAAAGGTCCGTCTGCCTCGCGCGCCTCAATGATTTTTGCAATGGTTTTTTCTTCGATCTCATTCAGGAACTGCATTCCAATGTAGATATCCTTTCCTTCGATTACGGTCTGTGCGTAACTGTGGTTTACGCAAGGTGCCAATACATTTCCGCCGAGCATCCGGGCTTCATGGATATATAGTTCCTGTCCGTAAAAGCCACCTCCATTGTTGAGTACCGCCACCATGAATTCCAGCGGAAAGTACGTTTTTAGAAAAAGGGTCTGATAGCTTTCGACAGCATAGGAGGCAGAATGCCCTTTTGCAAAGGCGTATCCTGCGAAACTGGCTATTTGGTTCCAGATTTCCTGGGTCATTGCTTCATCGTAACCCTTGTCACGGCAGTTTTTAAAGTACTTGTTCTTTACCCTGTCAAACTCCTCCCTCCCTCTGAACTTACCACTCATGCCGCGCCTGATCACATCTGCTTCACCCAGGTCGAGCCCGGCGAAGTAATGCGCCACCTTGATCACATCTTCCTGGTAGACCATGATACCATAAGTCTCCTCCATTAATTCAAGCAACTTCGGGTGCGCTTCTTCACGCCGCTCGGGGTTGCGGTGGCGAAGAATGTACTCGCGCATCATTCCGCTTTTTGCCACGCCCGGCCTGATAATGGAGCTTGCCGCAACCAGGCCGAGGTAATTGTCCACTTCCAGCTTTTTCAGCAGCATTCGCATGGCCGGAGACTCCACATAAAAGCAGCCAATGCATTGCGCCTGTTTGATCAGGTTGTTGATCCTGGGGTCTGTTTTGAATTTTTTTACATCATTTATATCGAACTCTGGTGCATCCGGGCGGTTGTATCTGATCACTTCAAGCGTCTCTTTGATCTTTGCCAGACCTCTCTGCCCGAGAATATCGTATTTGTTCAGACCGACATCTTCGGCGATCACCATATCGAATTGCGTGGTCGGAAAACCTTTGGGCGGGATATCAGTAGCAGAAAAGTAATGGATCGGCCGCTCAGAAATCAGTATACCTCCGGCGTGTATGCTGAGGTGATTGGGTTGATTGTTCTTTTGCAGATAATCGGCGTATCTGATCACCAGCGACCCGTACTGATCGAGTTTTCGTGGATCGTATTTTCCATTGCTCAATGCTTCAATCTCGTAAGCCGGCAAGCCAAACACTTTTCCCAGTTCACGCACAGCTGCGTTATGCTGAAATGTGCTGTAAGTTGCCAGCAGTGAAGCCTGACCTTTTTTACCGAAAGTGTCGAAGATATATTGCGTTACATCCTCCCGGTCGCGCCACGAGAAATCAATGTCAAAGTCGGGCGGGTTTTTTCGGTACAAATTCATAAACCGCTCGAAGTACAAGTCAAGCTCGATCGGATCTACATTCGTGATATTCAGCAGGTAAGCGATGATGCTATTTGCGCCGCTGCCCCGGCCGACGTAGTAATATCCTTTTTCACGCGCATAACTGGTAATGGAGTGATTGACGAGGAAAAAGGGAATGAAATTCTGTTTTTCAATCAATTCAAGCTCCATATTGAAACGGTCGAGAATAACATCATTTACGTTTGAGCCGTAGCGATATCTCATTCCTTCGCAGCCGAGCTGGAAAATGCGCTGGTAATCGTCTTTTTTACTTTTTCCGAAAACCTGCAAATTCTGATGCTCACGCTCATCCCCGAATTTGAAATGCACATTACATTCATCCAGCAGCTTTTCGGTATTGTAAATGATCGTTGAGAAATCTTTCTGGTTAAAATGGTAAGTCAGCACTTTGCGCGGCACGATCTGCTCGTCTTCGGATCCGGTTTCCGACGGCAGTAATTTGCTGAGCATTGTATTTCCGTCAACCGCGCGCAGCAGCCGGTGTGCATTGAAATCTTTTTTATGCCGAAAGGTAACAGGCTGCTGAACAACCAGTTTATCCCTGACTTTCATTAAATGTGAGAACTGGATCTTGTTCAGATCTTTCAGCGAAATACCAATAAATTCATGCTCCCGGAAATGCTGTTTTCTTGCAGTGTTGACTTTCTCAAACGGATATATGAATGCCGTATCTGTAAGCTGCGGCGCGGTATCGGGAAAGTTCGTCTTTTCGTTCAGGTGTTTGGATAAAAATCCATTTAACGCCTGAAATCCTGCATTGCTTTTGGCCAGTCCTACATACTGTTGTTCAATCCCGTTGCGGAAATCTATGCCTACAACCGGTTTGATGTCAAACCTCGGTGCCAGCCGGACGAAGTTCAGGCAGCCTGAGGTGTTGTTAATGTCCGTCAGCGCCATGCAATCATAATCATGCTCACGCCCGAGCCGAAGCAAGTCCTCCTCCGGAATCATCCCAAACCGCAGGCTAAAATACGAGTGACAGTTGAGTAGCATTTTATCGGAATTCTAAACTTTATACTTACTTTGTGCGTTACTAATGCAAGACGTTATGATTTTAAATTTTTCGTCAAAAATCACTGAAAAGATTTGGTTGGGTGAACGGGTAGCGGCACTACCCATGGATATTCAACAGGTTGCAAGAAGAAAATTGAGAATGTTAAACAACTCACAGAGCCTGATTGATCTTCGAATTCCACCGTCAAACCGATTGGAGAAACTTTCAGGAAATTTGAAGGAGTATTACAGCATTCGTATCAACATACAATGGAGAGTCATCTTCAAATGGACTGACGGAAACGCGTCTGAGGTTGAGATCATCGATTATCATTAATTATACTCAATGGAAAAGCTCAAAAACATACACCCCGGGGAAGTTCTTCAAGAAGAATTTCTGGTCCCAATTGGAGTCAGTGCTTATAAACTGGCGAAGGATACTTCAATACCGCAAACAAGAATCAGCGAGATCATCAAAGGTCGCCGCAGGATCACCGCGGATACAGCGCTCAGGTTTGCGAAGTATTTTGGTACATCTCCCAAATTCTGGCTGGGATTGCAGGACGATTTTGATCTGGAAGAAGAGGAGCATCACATTACCAATGAGTTAAATAACATACAAACATTGCAGCAAGACGCAGCCTGATATTCAGCGGCTACGCATTCCGGTGCGCCGGGATAATGGGTGGGTCGCCATTAAAGGGGTTTCCCATACTTGAAATATTGGGTATGCCCAGGGTTGTTGCCCAACTGATAATGGAGTTACCGCGGTCATCAATCCCATACTTATCACGTATGTAGTCCATAGCCAGGTAAAGGTTCAGCCGCTCTTCGGAATCATCAAACATATTGATCTGGTGATTGCCGGATACCAGGTCACTGAAATTCACTCCTACCAGTCTCACCATCATTCTGCGGTTATAGAGCTGGTCAAATAGCCGCTCTATATGTGGGATCAGCACGTGATCTGCTGAGGAGTAGGGGATCTTTATCTGTTTTGAAAAAGTATTAAAATCGGAATACCGGATTTTAACAGAGATGCAGGAAGTCAGCTTGTTGCCTGAGCGCAACTGGTAAGCCAGGTTTTCTCCCATTGCCCGGATCATTTCACGCATTCGTTTCACATCGCCGGTATCTTTCCCGAAAGTCCGCTCATTGGAAATCGACTTACGTTCATGAAACGGGATAATCGGCGAGTTGTCCAGCCCATTAGCGCGGTTCCAGAGTAGTACGCCGTTTTTACCCAAAACCTGGCTCATCACCTGCACTGGCATATCCTGGATCGTTTTCACGTACCGGATTCCCATATTTTGCAGGATCTTATCTGTCTTTTCACCTACCATGGGGATCTTCTTGACAGGCATTGGTGCAAGGAAAGATTTCTCCATTCCTGCTTCCACCTTGCGGTGATTGTTGGGCTTTGCTTCCTCCGTAGCCACTTTTGCAACTATCTTACTGGTAGAAAGCCCCAGCGAAATCGGCAGTCCGCTCTCCCGCCTGATGCGCTCGCCCAGATTGGTAGCAAGCTTGTAGGAGCCAAAAAATTTATCCATTCCCGACAAATCCGCATAAAATTCATCGATACTGGCTTTCTCGAAAACTGGGACTGTCTCACTGATGATCTCCGAGACGATCTTTGATTCTTTGGAATAAACCCCCGCATCGCCACGAATTACGATCGCTTCCGGGCATAGCATTCTTGCCATTTTCATGGACATACCGGAATGCACGCCGAATGCCCTCGTTTCATAACTGCATGCGGCAACTACCCCGCGATCGCCCACGCCGCCGACCATAACCGGCTTATTTTCAAGCTCGCTGTTATTCTTCCGCTCCACGGAGACGAAGAACGTGTCCAGATCCAGGTGTAATATCGTGCGGTCCACAAGTTGGAATTTTTACGTTTTAATGGATTTATTCCAAATATATGGATCATTTCCATTTAGAAAAAGGAAATATTCCAAAAAATTATTATTTTTGAAAAGACATAGGTTTGAGTAACTGATCAACTGACAAATGCCGACCGAAGAAGAGTTTAAACGTTTCAAACAAGTAAGAGAAGAGTTGAATCTGACCCAGTCAGCATTCGCGGAAGAGTTGGGCATCAGCGCGACTACGGCTGACATAGAGCGGGGCCGCACGCGCATTCCAGGGCAGGTTGTGAAGGAGCTTTTAAAGAAGTATCACATTAATCCGCTCTGGCTTTTTGGTGAAAGCAGCCAGAAATACCTGCATTCCGATAAGGTTTCTGTCACGCCGAAAGTAGTGACTGTCGACAGCGAGGGTAAAGAGAATATTGTACTGGTGAATGCAAAAGCGGCTGCCGGGTACCCGAGCAATATCGGCGACGCACAATGGTTTGAGCGGTTGCCTGCATTCGGTATTCCCCTTCCCGAGTACCGGAATGCCACTTTTCGCGGCTTCCAGGTAGATGGAGACAGTATGTCGCCTGTGCTGCAATCAGGCGAGTGGATCGTTGGAAAAGCGGTGGATGATATGGATGGACTGAGCAACCGGCGGATGTACGTCGTTGTTACAGCCGATAGTGTGCTTGTCAAAAAGATCCAGAAAGAAGCGAATTCGGGTTTTGTAAACCTGGTATCCCTGAACCCTGACTATGCACCGATACGGATTGATCAGAACGAGATCCGCGAAATGTGGCAGGTGAGCAGTAAGCTGACATTCAACCTGGAAGCTGATACCCAGCAGGTGAGCCTGCAAAGTCTGCACCAGGAGATGAAAGAGCTGAAAGCGGAGGTGAAAAGGTTGGTGAAATAATCGCGTTTACACTTCCTCCGCCATTAGCTGCTTCTCGTACAGCTCTTTGTACGCGCCATTTTTTGACATTAATTCTGTGTGTGTGCCTTGCTCGATGATCTTTCCTTCGTCCAGTACCACGATCCTGTCCGCGAGCTTGGCTGAGGAAACGCGGTGGGAGATAATGACAGAGGTACGGTGGTCCATAATGCGCTTCAGATTGTTGAGAATGATATTCTCGGTATTTGTATCAACAGCTGAAAGGCAATCGTCGAGCACCAGAATCCTGGGATCTCTCGCAATAGCCCGGGCAATGGACAGCCTTTGTTTTTGTCCCCCCGAAAGCGTGATGCCTCTTTCACCCAGAACCGTATCGTAGCCTTGCGGAAAATCCATGATGTTTTTATAAAGGTCAGCGTCCTTTACCGCCTGTTCAATGCGTTCGAATGGCATATCCAGCGTGCCAAACCGTACATTGTTTTGAATAGAATCCGAGAAAAGGAATACATCCTGAGGTACATATCCTATTTGCCGGCGGTATGCGTGTACATCATAATCTTTCATAGGCGTACCGTCGATCAGTATCTGCCCGCCGGTCGGATCGTAAAGGCGGCACAGCAAATGCGCCAACGTACTTTTTCCTGATCCGGTCGTTCCAAGGATCGCCACGGTTTCCCCGGCTTTGATGTCGAGATCAAAGTCGTACAAAGCCTGAATGCCAGAGTCCGGGTAAACAAAGTTCACATGCTCAAACCTGATACCGCCGTCGAGCGGCCTCACCAGATTTTTCTCTGACACCAATGGCGTTTTTTCGTTCAAAAATTCATTGATACGCGCCTGAGAAGTAGCTGCACGCTGGATCTGACTGGTTGTCCAGCCCAGCGCCATCACCGGCCAGGTGAGCATATTGACATACAAAATGAACTCGGTAATGTTCCCGGGCGTCAACCGGCCGTTGATGATCTCCTGCCCGCCTACATAAATGATCAGGATATTACTTAGTCCGATCAGCATGATGATCACCGGGTAAAAGAATGCATCCACTTTGGTGAGCGCGAGAGACTTCACTTTAAATGTTTCCGCCTCTTTTTCAAAATTGTCGTAAGAGTGTTTTTCCTGGACAAAAGACTTGATCACACGGATCCCTGAAAAGGCTTCCTGAACATAAGTCGAAAGCGCCGAGAGTTGTTTCTGGATTTCCTGTGAGCGTTTCATGATCAGGCTGTTGACCACATACACGCTTACAGAAAGTACAGGCAGCGGCAGCAATACGTAGAATGTCAGCTTGGCGCTTACCGAAGCCATATACGAAATAACCAGCACGAAAAGAACCAGCAGGTTGATCCCGTACATCAATGCCGGACCCACATAAATGCGCACATTACTTACGTCTTCCGAAATCCTCGCCATTAAATCGCCCGTACTGTGACGACGGAAGAATGCAGCAGGAAGGGTTTGGTAATGCTGGTAAATGTCGTTTTTGAGTGCAAATTCAATGTGGCGTGACATGACTATAATAGTCTGTCGCACCAGAAACAAAAAGATCCCTTTCAACAAAGCCATTAAAAGGATCAGCAGGCCGTAGAGCAGGATACTGAATGCAAAAATGTCGTACATTTTACTTTGCAGCGACACCCCGTTGTAGAGGTAGTAGATATCCAGCGTTTCGATCACCAGATCAAGCGCATAACGCACGAGCTGTGCGGGGATAATGCCAAAAAGATTGGAGACCACAGTAAAGATGATACCGAGAATAAGGTACCATTTGTATTTCCATAAGTACTTATTGAGGTACTTTAACGCTTTCACCGGCTATGCTTTGGGTAAGAAAAATGAAGCTTTGGAATAGGCAACATCCTATTTATTTAAAACGTTGCAAATTTAAGGCAGGTGTTTCATTTTTTCGAATGTGAACAAAATACGCTAATTTCGCGGTAAATTTTAGATGCTCCCGCAGGGTACAAGACCAACCTTGCCTTTATATGAAGAAACGTTCTTTGAATTACTGTACTTTTTATACAATTAGTCCCGGCTTATGCTGAATAGGAGATTATTAAGGACCAAGGCTGTTCAGGCACTTTATGCTAGGCAACTGACTGCCGACGCAAACCGCCTGCTGGCGTTGGATCACATTGAGGAGGCTTTTGCGCCGGATCTGAATTCGATGGAATTTCAGGACAAAGAAAAATTGTCGGGTATGAGAAAGCTGGCAAATATTGCTTTGGACGAATACATCAAAAACGGCAAGCTGAGCGAAGACGAGGAGTTGCCGGATCGCGTGGTACGTGTGGCAAGAAGTGCCTATGAAGCTTATGACAGGCAAACCAAGTCGGATGGAGAAAAGCTGGTAAGAAGGGTTTTAAACGAAACCGAGCTGATCCACGTCGACTTTGTGCGCATACTTTCGATGCTCATTGAACTGTCGCACCAGGCGAAGATTGACAGAGAACGAAAATACGATGATCCCGAGTCGCCATTCCCCAAAAGTTCTGGACTGAACTCCAACAGGGTAATCCAGCTTCTGGTGGAAGATAAGGCTCTGGAAGAAGAAATTATCCGGAACGGAATCAACTGGAGTAATGAAATGGGCGTGATACGTAAAACGTACCGCGACGCGCTTCGGAAAGATGAAGTGTATGAAGCTTACTGCAAGGAAGCCTCGCACACGCCGGAAGAAGATCAGGCATTGGTGCAGCATGTGCTGCGTCAGGTGATCCTGAAACATGAAGTTCCCCTTGATTACCTCGAACAGCGCGATTTATACTGGGCCGATCACAGCGAGTTGATCCGGAGCCTTGCAATCAAAACGTTGAAATCAGCTGATGATACGAGTACATTTCAACTGGCTCCGCTCACAAAAGATTGGGAAGAGGACCGCGAGTTTGTCGAAGAGTTGTGCAAGATCGTAGTTGCCGAAAGTGACCAGTATGATCTGTATCTCGATGACCAGCTTAAAAATTGGGAACTGGAAAGGATTGCATTAGTTGACTTAATTATCCTCAAAACAGCATTGGCAGAGCTCATTCACTTTCCCGGAATACCCGTAAAAGTGACAATCAATGAGTTTATTGAAATTGCAAAAAGGTACAGTACCCCAAAAAGTGGTAAGTTTGTAAACGGCGTTCTCGACGTACTTTCAGTAAAACTTGCGAAAGAAGGAGTTATACGGAAAAGCGGCCGAGGACTGATCGATAATAAGTAATGCCGGCTTTTGCTGTGCATTACAATGGAATAATTTTTGGAGCTGTCGGTTATAGGAAGCTATAGCCGACTCAACAGCTAAAACTAGGAAATCATGAGTAAAACCAGTAACAGTCTAATTGCATTTGTGACAGGTTGTGTCACAGGTGCTGCATTGGGAATCCTCTATGCACCCGATAAGGGCGAAGTGCTTAGAACGCAATTAACATTCCGTCTTTCCAAGTATCGTGAGAAACTTCAGGAAGTAGTTGAGGAACTTATAGATAAGAAAGATCAGCCTGATAATTTTTCACGCTCAGAAGGAGAGCGGGTTGTAAACGACGCGCGCGAGAAGGCTGAAAAGTTACTTGAAGACGTAGACCGCCTGATGGCGCAGATTAAAGGTCAGGCAAGCTAAGCCGCTGATATGAAACAAATATTCACTTGCATATTCCTTGCAGTTTCACTGTCCTTTTTCAATTGTTCAAAAAGCGAAAAAGGGGAAAATGAAAAACAGGCATCTTCAAAAATGCCTGTTTTTGCATTAGTCGACAGTGCATCCTATGATTTCGGAACGATAGAGGAAGGCGCAGTTGTAGAGCACGAGTTCAAGTTTAAAAACGAAGGTGAGTATCCCCTTATCCTGAACAACATCTCTTCATCCTGCGGCTGTACAACACCCGAATGGCCGAAAGAGCCTATCGGGCCGAATCAGACATCGAGTATCAAGGTGCGGTTTGACAGTAAAAACAAAAGCGGCCCGCAAGTGAAAACGATCACGGTTTATGCCAATACAGATCCCGCATATTCCGAATTGCGACTTAAAGGAATTGTGAATGCAGCACCTAAGCCGCAAGAATCCAAATAACTCAACTCTATCTATTTAAGATCGGTTTTCGGTTTTAAAATTACCTAATCCATTCAAATCAAATGAAGCTTTCTCTCTTAGCACAAGCAGCAACCGACGGTTCTCAGACAATGATTTACCAGGTTGTCATGTGGGTCGGGATAATTGGTGTATTCTATTTCTTTATGATCCGCCCGCAACAGAAAAAACAAAAGGAACAGAAAGAGCTGTTGACTAACCTGAAAAAAGGCGATCAGGTGGTGACGATAGGAGGAATTCATGCAAGAATTTATACCGTCGAGGAAGCTACTGTAACGCTTGAACTTGACAAAGGAGTTAAATTAACTGTCGAGAAATCGGCAATTTCACGCACGATAGCAGGATAAACCTAGTTGGCCGTGAATTACGTACCACCAAACCAAAATAGAATCAAAACCTTTATTGGATGCTTGCTGGCTGCGTCTTTCTTCTGGCTGATGAATGTGCTGAACAGGGATAATTATTCCATCAAGCTGAATTACCCGCTGGAAATTGAATACGATAATGCTTCGTATGTTCCAATGCAGCCACTACCACGCCGGATTTCGGTCAATGTTTCGGGCGATGGTTGGAGGTTACTTCAAAAATCGTGGCTGAATTTCAATGCCAATCCGGTAGTGTATAAAGTGGTCAATCCCAATGTAAGGAATGTGATCAATTCCACTGCACTTACTGACCAGGTAGCCGAGCTCTTTCCCGGATTACATGTGAACTATGTGGTATCTGATACTTTTGAGTTGAGTTTTGAGCCCAAGATCAGGAAAATTATCCCGATCAGGGTAGATAGCGCCGGGATTGAGGTCAGGGAAGGTTTTGTGATTTCCAGCATTATCAATGTGTCGCCTTCTTTAATTTCGGTCGACGGTCCGGTATCACTGATTAAAACTTACCCAGACACGATCCGGATCTCCGTTCCCACACCTAAGATCCAGAACAATTACGACGAAAATCTGCCCATTCCATTGCCTGTTTCACCACTGGTCGATGTGAGTCACCGCGATGTGTTTGTGAGTTTCGAGGTAGCACAGTTTCTAAATGTACCATTGTAAGTAAACCGGCTAAGATCATGTCAACTCCGCTTCAAATAGGTGTCACAGGTGGAATTGGTTCGGGTAAAAGTGTTGTTTGTGAGCTGTTTAGCTGCCTGGGCATCGCTGTCTACAATGCGGATGCACGGGCAAAGTGGCTGACGAACCATCACGAAGATATCAGGAGGGAAGTTACCGCATTACTTGGTCCGGCGGCCTATAATTCGGAAGGCAGATACGATACTGCATTTGTGGCCTCTATTGTTTTTCAAAACGAAGCTTTACTCAAAAAGCTGAATGCGATCATTCACCCGGTTGTGCAGGAAGATACAGCACAGTGGGTCGCCCGCCATTCCGGCGCTGCTTATGTGATCAAGGAAGCCGCGATCATGAAAGCGGCAGGGGATGGTAATACGCTCGACTTTGTGATTGTGGTAGAAGCCCCGGCGTCACTTCGGGTTGCCAGGATATTAAAGCGCGACAGCAGGTCGGAGCAGGAGATCAGGGCAATCATAGACCGGCAGGTGTCTGACGAAATCCGGAGTTCAATTGCTGATTTTATTATTACAAATGACGAAAACGCTGCATTGATTCCGCAGGTCTTACAGCTTCATGAGCGATTTCTGGCTCGCTCCAAATTTTAGAAATCCACATCTAGTCCCAGCGCCTGTTTCAGTTCAAGCAGATACGGGTTTTTCTCCGCCATATAATTGAATT
>NZ_JBHYGF010000311.1:0-5154 GCF_051859145.1 Dyadobacter sp. | reverse complement strand
GAAGATCAGTCCGGGCGGGCACTGGATGAATATTACCGGCATAGCGACCACAAAGGCAAAGCTGGACCTGGACAAAGGAATTATGGTGCACGCGATCGCGGCGGCAACGCTGATGGACGGATTTATCAGTTGCTGGGATGAAAAGTACCGCAGCAGCCGCGTCCGGCCGGAAACGGTGATTACCCGGTCGATCGATCCCAAATGGCAGCCGCTCCTGCAAACCCCGCCATTCCCCGAGTACACCAGCGGGCACAGTGTAATCTCCACGGCCGTAGCGGAGGCACTTACTTATCTTTTAGGCGATCATTTCTCATTTCGCGATGATACCGAGGTGATTTTTGATCTGCCGACACGTGATTTTAAATCATTCAGACAAGCTGCGGAAGAAGCGGCTATCTCGCGGTTGTACGGCGGGATTCACTACCGCGATGCGATTGAGAACGGGCAGGAGCAGGGCAAAGCAATCGGTCAGTTTGTTGTAGAAAAGCTTAAAAACAGCGGCATCAAGCCGGTACTCTGACATTAAGTGCTGGTTAGTAATCAAACTTGGACCAAAATTGGATAGTTTTGAAAACTGTTTTAAGCAATTTCAATCATGATCAGAGCACTGTCGCTCCTTCTTGCATTCGTTTTTTCGGCTGGCTGTTTGTTTGGGCAAAACCCGGCGGGCGCTGAATGGAGAAAAGACAGGGAAGCCTCGGCTGTGCTGGTCAAAGAGCAGGATGCGAATGTGAACAAGCCGCCTAAATGGGAATATGGTCTCAGTGGTGGCTATGCCTACCGGCTTTTCAGGCCTGGCAAGATCTCGGACGTGGCGACCAAGAACTACGTGGATGATCTGAAATCCGGGTTTGCTGCGGGCGCGAATGTATCTTATTTCCACTGGCAAAAAGTGGGTTTCGGGCTGCAATACGAATATTATCAGGGGAATGCAGCTTCGGAGGATGGATTAAAGGAAAATGTGACGATCCAACACCTGAGCGGCTCGGTGATCTACCGGCACTATCTTAAAAATCATACAACCTCGGTACTCAGCTCATTTATGCTGGGTTACCAGCCCTACCAGAACAAAGCTGCATTGAACGGGGAGCAGCTTACATTCACGGGCAAGACCATGGGCTGGGGTATCAGTGTAGGGCTGGAACAAAAAATCAGCAGGCATTTTGCCCTTCATCTGACCGGTAACGCCATGATGGGGGCGATTTACAGAATGCAGCGAAAAACGGATGTCAGCACCCAGACACTCCATCTGTCCAAAGACGACAGCGTCGACCTCTCCCGCGTTTCACTCACGTTCGGATTGCGGTTTTTTTAATTTCAATGTTCATATCGCCAGTCCATCGATCTTTCAACTAGCATTAAGTAAGGGAAAAATTGGATTCGGGAGTCTTCTAAGTATTAGTGTTATATCTTTCCGGAAAATTTCAGAGTAAACCCGGACAGGATGCCAGGCAATGCGCGGTATTCCGTTATTTTGGATCTTAATTCTAAACTCTTACAAGGCTAATTTTATTCGCATGACAAAATTGCTGCACTGCGGCCACTCCTGGCTGCTGATTTTTACAATCATATCCATTACACTACTTACAAGCAGCGTTGTCGAGGCGCAAAAGAAGGAACCGGTTGTCGTTTTCGTAACCGGCGACCACGAGTATAGCGGCGAAGAAACGCTCCCAATCCTGGCTGCCGAGCTGGAAAAGAACTATGGCATGAGAACCGTTTTCCTGAAAGCCAAAGACGGACCCAACGACGAGAAGAACATTCCCGGCCTGGAAGCGCTGAAAGATGCGGATCTGGCTATATTCTATCTCAGATGGCGACAGCTGCCTCCCGATCAGCTTGCCCACATTGATGCTTATCTAAAAACAGGGAAGCCGGTCATGGGTTTCCGCACGACAACCCACGCGTTTAACTTTCCAAAAGGCCACGAGAGTGAGAAATGGAATGCATTTGGCGAGTTTGCATTGAACTCACCTCCGGGCTGGGGCGGTGCTGCCAGGCATACGCATTACGGGCATGAAAGCAGTACAGATGTAACCGTTATTCCTGAACAGGCTAAAAATCCGATCCTTACCGGTGTTAAAGGGCCTTTTCACGCGCGCTCCTGGCTTTACCGCGTGCTGCCCGACTATCCGACAAAAGGTTCGACCTGGCTGTTAATGGGCAAATCGGTAAACCCGGACAAGGAAGCAATTGAAAATCCGGTAGCCTGGACGGGTACCAACTCATTCGGTGCCAAAGTTTTCATGACAACCCTTGGGCACCCGGAAGATTTTAAACTTGAACCTTTTCAGCGCCTGATCGTGAATGCAATTCACTGGGAACTGGGAATGCCTGTTCCTAAATGGAAAGGCAAGATGAACATCGACGTTGCCTACCGCGGCATGAAATAGTAGTACCTGCATACATCCTAATCCCAACTTTTAAGAATACAATAAAATGTCCAAACCCAGAAGAATCAGCGTTCACGTATCGCTTATTGCATTTGGATTGGCGCTGATTGCATTCAGTGCTTTCAAATTCAATCAATCCGCTTCCATTACCCTTCAAAAAGGCGCACATATTGTTCTGCTTGGCAATAATCTAGGTTCGCGAATGATGAACTACGATCATTTCGAAACGGAGCTGCACGTGCGTTATCCTCAGAATGAGCTTTTTATCCGGAATATGTGCGACGGCGGTGATACGCCGGGTTTCAGACCGCACGCAAGCCGCAATTCGCCCTGGGCTTTCCCCGGCGCTGAAAAATTCCAGACAGAACTGGCAAATCCTTCACAAAGCGAAGGACATTTTGATACGCCGGATCAATGGCTGACGCGGTTAAAGGCGGATGTGATTGTTGCGTTTTTTGGCTATAATGAGTCTTTTCAGGGCAAGGCAGGTTTGGCCAATTACAAGGCTGAGCTGGACGCATTTATCAAATACACATTGTCTCAGAAATACAACGGCAGCACCGCACCTCAGCTCGCTATCGTTTCCCCAATCGCATTTGAAGACCTGACGGACAGGTACGACCTGCCAAACGGTAAAAAGGAAAACGAGAATTTGCTGTTGTATACCAATGCAATGAAAGAAGTTGCAGGAAAGAATGGCGTTCTTTTCGTAGATGCATTCGCGCCTTCACAGAAATGGTACGCTGAAACCAAGGAGCCGCTTACCATTGATGGATCGCAGCTGAATGAAGCAGGTTACAAAAAGCTGGGTTTGTTGCTTACAGATCAGATTTTCGGGAAATCTTCACCCAAAGCAGAGGCCAACAGGAAGCTGGTTCACGAAGCTGTGGATGAGAAGAACTGGATGTGGCACAACGATTTCAAGATACCAAATGGCGTGCACGTGTATGGTCGCAGGTATAATCCATTTGGACCTGATAACTACCCTGCGGAGATCGAGAAGATCCGTGAAATGACGGATATCCGCGATAAGGCGATCTGGCTGGCTGCTTCCAAAGGAGAGAAGACGGACCTGGCTGCGGCTGACAAGAACACGAAGCCGCTTCCTCCGGTGAAAACGAATTTTAACCCGGAAAAAAATGGCAGCCTCACTTACCTGTACGGACAGGATGCATTAAGCAAGCTAAAAGTGCCGCAAGGTTATAAGATAGAGCTTTTTGCTTCCGAGGAGGAGTTTCCTGACCTGGCGAAACCAATGCAGATGTCTTTTGATAATAAAGGCCGTCTCTGGATTGCGACCATGCCAAGTTACCCGCATTACAAGCCCGGTGATTCAAAGCCCAACGACAAGATCATTATCCTGGAAGATACCAACAACGATGGCAAGGCGGATAAGCAAACAGTTTTTGCCGACGGGCTGCATTTACCGCTTGGATTCGAGATTGCTCCCGAGGGTGTATATGTGTCTCAAGGCACCAACCTGAAATTTTTTGCAGATACAAACGGAGACGATAAGGCGGACAAAATGGAAATCCTCCTTAGCGGCTTTGATGACCACGATACCCACCACAACAGCCACGCGTTCACAGTAGATCCGTCAGGGGCTATTTACTCGGGAGAGGGTGTTTTCCTGCACACCAATGTAGAAACTTCTTACGGGCCCGTGCGTGCTACAAACGGCGGTTTTTACAGATATGCGCCTCAGTTGAAAAAGCTGGAACGTACCGCGCAGTTGTCGATCCCTAACCCGTGGGGTATTGCATTCGACGATTGGGGGCAGCCGTTTTTTGCTGAAACATCCAGCCCGGATGTACGCTGGATGCTGCCGGGGGCTGTGTTGCCAAGATATGGAGAGGCTACGCACAAATCGGTGCAGCTGGTGGAGGAAAAGCATCGCGTACGCCCGACTTCCGGTCTGGAATTCGTTTCCAGCCGCCATTTTCCAGACGAGTTACAGGGTGATTTCCTGATCAATAATACCATTGGATTTTTGGGTACAAAAGAGCATACGCTGGTAGATGACGGGACAGGTTATAAAAGTCAACACCGCCAGGACCTGGTGGTGAGTGAAGACCGCAATTTCCGTCCGGTTGATATGGAGTTTGCGCCTGACGGATCCCTGTACGTGATCGACTGGCACAATATCCTGATCGGCCACATGCAGCACAATGCACGAGATCCTTTGCGTGACCATTCTCACGGCCGCGTGTACCGCATTACTTATCCTTCGCGGCCTCTGGTAACGCCTGCCAAAGTAGCCGGCGCGAGCATTGAAGAGCTTTTAAATAACCTGAAATTACCGGAATACCGCACCAGATACAGGACAAGAAGAGAGCTGAGAGGACGGAATGCAAATGAGGTTTTAACCAAAATGAATACCTGGATTGCCGGGTTGGACAAAAAAGATCCGAGATACGAGCACCATTTACTGGAAGGATTATGGGTAAGCTGGGGATTGAACAAAGTGGACCAGAAACTGCTGAAACAATTGCTGAAAGCGAAGGATTATCACGCACGGGCTGCTGCTGTGGAGGTAGTACGTTACACTGGTCACCAGGTACCCGACCAGGCTGCGCTGTTGATGCAGGCTGCCAGGGATGAGAATAGCAGGGTGCGCCTGGTAGCTATTGTCGCTGCCTCGTGGATCGGTAAAGAAAAGGGTTTGCCGATACTGGCGGAAGCCAAGAAAATGCCGCTCGACGACTGGATGATCCACGCCTGGGAAGCTGCCGAGGCGCATCTGAATGACAGGAATGTTAAA
>NZ_JBHYGF010000310.1:0-5157 GCF_051859145.1 Dyadobacter sp. | reverse complement strand
TACACCGAATGAAGGCAGCTTAGATGAAGAAGTAAACATTTCACAAACGTGTCCACTTTTTTCAGGACAAGACATCCCTTCTTTTGTCATCCTTCCTATTGTCACGCTGAGCGCAGCCGAAGCGCATTCATTCACTCATTCAATCATTCAAAATTGAAAAAACTACTTTCCATACTAGGCCTCACACTCTCCCTAAACGCCTTCGCTCAGGAATCCCATGTGATCCTGATCAGCATTGACGGATTGCGGCCGGAGTTTTACAAAGATCCTGCCTGGAATATGGTCAATGTGCGGCAGGGAATGCAAACTGGCGCTTACTCCGACGGGGTAACCGGCGTTTTTCCTTCTGTTACATACCCTTCCCATACCACCATGGTTACCGGCGTGAAGCCTTTGAAGCACGGGGTTTATTACAATACGCCTTCCGAGCCGCTCGAAGTTACCGGCAAATGGATCTGGGATTATAACACGATCAAGGTTCCAACAATTTTCAGCGCGGCGAAAGACAAAGGGTTGGTGACCGCGTCGGTTTTCTGGCCGGTGTCGCTCAACAGTCCCGCCAGCTACAATGTACCTGAGTACTGGAATTTGCCTGAAACGAAAGGCGGTAAACGCACGGTCATCAAGGCACTAACGGATAATTCTACGCCGAAAGGTTTGTTCGAAGAAGTGCAGAAGCATGCGACTGGCAAGCTCGATGAAATTGATTTTGACGCAGATTACCTGAGCATCGACGAAAACAATGCGCGCATCAGCAGCTACCTGATCCGCAAGCACAAACCTTCCTTCCTGGCAGTGCATTTGGTTGCAGTGGACCATTTCGAACACGAAGAGGGAAGGGAAGGGGATAAGGTAAAATCCTCGTTAGCCGGAGTTGACCGCAATATCAGAACAATTATTGAAGCTACTGAAAAGGCCGGTATCAGGGATAAAACCACATTTATTATCACAGGTGACCACGGCTTTGTGGACATTCACACGGCCATTGCGCCAAATATCCTGCTCGCAAAAGCCGGACTATACGATCCGAACAACAAGGCTGCCTGGAAAGCTTATTTTCACGGTTCAGGCGGATCGGCGTTTTTACATTTGAAAGATAAGAATGATACCAAAACGCTGGACAAGGTAAAGCAGATCCTGAACCAACTGCCCGCTAATCAAAAGGCAATGTTTGCCGTCAAAGATCGTGCAGCACTGGACGCAGTAGGCTCAGACCCGAATGCAGCACTGGCTATCGCACCTGTGCAAGGTATCACGATCAGCGGCGCAGCTACGGGTGACTTCATGCGCGCTGCCAGCGGCGGTACCCACGGCTTTTTCCCTGATTTCAAAGAAATACAAACTGGTTTTGTGGCTTTTGGAAAAGGTATTAAACAAGGTGCAGTGATTCCGGAAATGGGTTTGCAGGATATCGCGCCGTTGATTGCCAAATTATTAAACATCGAATTCCCCACAGCTGACGGCACATTGTACCCGGGCTTGCTGGTGAAAGAATAAGTTAATTCCTGTTTGCTCAAAAACAGGCACTTATATACTTTCAAAACTTCTCTTTCGGTCATAGCTTTACAGGATCCCAGCGCTTTCCTGTATCGTTATGACCGAAACTTTTTCTCAGTCCTGCTCCTCCCTCTTCCTGAAAATCTGCGAAAGCACTTTGGGGATCCTGGCTATATTGACATCTTTTACTTTCATACTGAACTTTGTCCCGGCTTCATTCTTACACAAATACGGGCATTACTTTCATCCGTTGCTGATCGGCATTGTGATCATAGCCATTCTGGGTGGGCTTGTTTATGCGCATCTTTGGCATGAAAAAGAGAATGCAGGGGCAGTTAACAGCGGCATCCGCCACGCCGTTTTGCAGGGAGTGATCCGTTACTGGCTGGCTTATTCTATTTCAGTTTACGGTTTTGCCAAAATCCTGAAAACGCAGCTCCAATCACCGGAGTTTAACCTCGATATTCCGCTGGGTGAACTGAGTGGCTTTGCGCTTACCTGGTACTACTTTGGCTATTCCTACACTTTGGCGGTGATCCTCGCATTGTTCCAGGTGGGCGGCTCAATACTCCTTCTTTTCCGTCGCACCACGTTGATCGGCGTCATGGTTTTATTGCCGGTCATGGTCAACATTGTGCTGATTAACATGTTTTATCAGATTGCCGCAGGCGCATTCTTCAATTCGGTTATCTACACGATCAGTCTTACTTTCCTGCTACTGCTCGATTTTCAAAAGCTCAAAACTGCATTCTGGGACCTTGTGGAAAAGCTGCCGCGGGTATCGGACAAATCCGGTTTGTTAAAAAATGCATTGCGTGTCGTGGTCATCGCAGCTGCATTTTGCACCATTCAATATTACGTTGTAACTGCCAAAACGGACACCGTGCTCAAAGGTACCTGGAAGGTGGAAAAGCTAATTAAAAACAACCATCCATTAGGCCCGGTTGCCTGGTTGACAGATTCCAAAGCGTGGAACAAGGTGTATTTTGCAGGCTGGAACGGCTGCGCATTCAGTCCGAACCCGTACCGGTACAAGGCTGATGAAAGTCTCACAGGTTCTTACGAATTTGACAGTCTGAAAAACAACATCCGCTTTGTTCATCCGAGTCCAAGCTACGCGGACAAGCGAATGGACACACTGGTGATCTCGGTTCGAAACCGCACACCAAAATCAATGCAGCTGCATTTTGTCATGAACCACGATACCATTGAAATGCAATTGGCCAGGTTGCGGTAACCTGCTGATAATTTGGATAAACGGCTATTCAGCTCCGGATTATTAATGTAGGATCAATGGAGTTCAGAAGCTGGCCGCAGCTGATGTCCGAGGTACCAAGTGGTTCATTGAAATAGCCGCTTGTAAACAGCGGCTGCAAAGTGTTTCTTCCTTTATACAAAAATCCGATCGTAGACCTGGGCTGCCCGATGTTAAATACTTTGGAGCCGAAGTTGGGATAAGAAGTAACAAGCTTTTTCAGCACACCAGCTTCTACGAATTCCAGACATTTCAATGTAAAACTTTCGCCGTCACCGTCCCAGTTGAGGTACAGCAGAAAACGCAACCCGCCGGTGATTTCAAAATAAAAATTAAAGCGCGGCTGATTAGCAAGGCTGCCAGATAATTGAAGCTCTTTTGATTCAGGGAAATAGTTTTTTATTTCTTCACGCAGGTATGTGAGTGCGTCCGTTATCATCCGTCAGATGTTCAGTGGGAGTAACTGTCTGAACAAATATATCCACCAGACCTCAAAATTTCAAGGTTTTGGGCAGTAACAAGGCATTCTCAAAAGCGCCTGGCTTACTGAATTCTTCCTTTATTTCGATGTGAGTGAAAACGATGCACCAACCCGTATCAGAACAGGTTTGCATCCGGATAGGCAGATTTCGTTGCTGATTTGTTTTCATTTGGCTAATTGTGGCGGTTACTTTAGTTTTGGGTAACGGCATTCCGTGTGGTACCTCCATTGCTCTCAATTCAGTTTCATGAAATCACTTCTACTTTCGATTACAGCTGTGCTGGCCATTGTTTTCAGCAGTTACGCGCAGCCGGATTCAACCGGATTTTCCACATTCCGAGATAAAATCAGCACCAAACCCGATTCAGCGCGCTTTGAAGACCTGAATAATTACGGGTACGATATGATAGATCTGCTCAAATTCGCCCGGGTCGCCAGCGCAGTTGCTGAAATGATGCAATTGGCTGTTGATAAGGAGAACCGCGTATGGGAAGGAAGGACTTATATGTTGATGGCCTGGCTGCAAAAGGTACAGAGTAATTCCAATGCGGCGGTTTCAAATTATCAGAAGGCGCACGCATTGTTTCAGAAAGCCGGGGAAGTGCGGCGGGAGATCAGGGCGCTGCAAAGAATAGGCGCGGTTTATATTACCGTAAATGACCTGAAACTGGCTGAACACTACTTCCGGAGAGGGCTGTCGCTTGCCGAGAAAAGCAAGATGGAAGATGAAGTGGCCAATATGTACACCGATTTCGCGACTGTGGAGGATATCAGGAAAAATTACAACGGTGCACTCGCTTACAATGATAAGGCTTTAAAAATATATAAAAAGCTGGGCGCCGACTTCTCGTCTACACTTTTCAACAGAGGTATTATCCTCAAAAATGCAGGCAGGTATCAGGAATCGCTGAATACTTACATGCAGCTGCTCGATTATGCCAGGAAAGAGTCCGACGAGTTTCTTGAGAAAATGGTTTACCTCAATCTTCCCAACACATTACTCCTGCTCAACAGGCCCGACGAGGCGGAACAATATGTCAAAAAAGCCATTGAAATGGCCAAAACAAGTCCGCAGCGGATCAATGATTATATGCATATCTACGAGATGCTGACGAACATCTACAAAAAGAAAGGCGAGTTTGAACAGGCGCTGAACTACCAGAACCAGTGGGTTGCTTACCGCGACAGCGTATTTAATTCGGAGAAAAGCAGGCAGCTGATCGAGGCGGAAACGAGGTTTCAGGCAAAGGAAAACCAGGAGCGCATTCAGCGGCTGGGTACTGAGAATTATGAGAAAAAACGGCAGTTGTGGTGGCTTTATGGCGGCATTTCCATGCTGGCTTTCCTGCTGGCAATCGCATTGTGGCAGTACAGGATTATCCAGCGGGTGAACCAGAAACTCGAAATCACCAACAGTAACCTGTCTGAAGCCAACAGCCGGATCAGTGTTCAGGCGACGCAGCTGAAAGAATTGATGCAGGAACTGCACCACCGGGTGAAGAATAATCTCGCGATTGTATCCAGTCTGTTATCCTTGCAGGCCAGCCGTTTGGAGGATGAGAAGGCGATCCAGGCAGTGACGGAAGGACAGCAAAGGGTAGAGGCAATGTCGCTGATCCACCAGCAATTGTATCAAACCGATAATGTGGCCGGGGTAAGTGTCAAGGAATATATACAGGACCTGGTGAAAGGGTTAATGCAGTCTTTCGGCTATTCGGAGGATTTCAGCTTGCGGACGGACATTGAACCTCTTGTACTGGATCTTAAAATGGCAGTTCCGCTCGGCCTTATTGTGAATGAGCTGATCACCAATGCATTCAAGCACGCTTACAAAGGCATTGAAAACCCTGAGCTTAGTATCAGGCTGTGGCAGCAGGAGGAGGTATACCTCGAAATCAAAGACAACGGGAAAGGTGTGGATGTC
>NZ_JBHYGF010000309.1:1616-5243 GCF_051859145.1 Dyadobacter sp. | reverse complement strand
ATTACGCGGAGGCGCTCAAAACCGCGATTTTGAGCTACGTGCTGATACTTACGATGAAAACCGCAACTTTTTCCTCTCGCAGTATTTCAGAAATATTTACGAAAGCTCGCTGCGAAACACACCTACGATTACTTCCGGGGTTACCGTTACCAGGATTGAGGTGTACGTTACGAACCGGACTACCACTACCGAATCGCTGAGAAATGTGGTAGGTTTTACTGATTTGGGCGAGCCTGCTCCTTATAAGTCTGCGAACCCAAACCTGCAACCGATACGTTCCAGCTCGCCAGCCGATAATGCGGCAAACGGTTTGTACGAAACATTAAGCAAGAATGGAGCATTCCGGCAGGTTGATAATGCTAACAGCTCCATTACTTCCCTGGGTCTGGAAAAAACAATTGATTACGAATTGCTCCGCGGGGCCAAAAGGCTGGTAGCCGATCGTGACTATACATTCCATCCGCAACTCGGTTATATATCCCTGACCAATGCGCTGCGAAACGATGAAGTACTTGCAGTGTCTTATGAATATACTTTGAACGGTCGTGCATTTAAGGTGGGTGAGCTTACCGAAGACTACCAGGCGCGCCAGGACAATGAAGTGATTGCATTGAAGTTGCTGAAATCATCGACGATCAGGAACAATACCAAGCTGCCGATGTGGGACCTGATGATGAAGAACATCTACTCACTTGGTACAAGCCAGATTGACAAGCAGGGATTTCAGTTACGTGTCATCTACAAGGATGACCAAACTGGTATTGACAACCCGAATTTGCAGGAAAGCAGCATTGCCAATGTTCCCCTGATCCGCCTGGCGGGTTTGGACAGGCTTAATCCTGTAAACGATCTGCAACCCGACGGTAATTTCGACTACGTAGAAGGTATTACAATTGACAGCAAGTCTGGCCGGATCATTTTCCCGGTGCTTGAACCTTTCGGTACCAACCTGTCCCGCAAGTTCGGCGCGGGTGAGGATGCATTCAGGAATAAATACGTGTTCAATGAGCTGTACCGTACAACCATGATCGATGCGCAGCAGGTTACCGAACGTAATAAGTTCTTCCTCCGGGGATCTTACCAAACAAGCGGCGGTGCTGAGGTGCAGCTTCCATTCGGGGTACTTGAAACTTCTGTGACAGTGACCTCGGGCGGCGTGCCGCTTTCGCCGGGCTCCGATTACATTGTGGAGGCGCAGATCGGTCGTGTCCGTTTGCTGAATGGAAGTGTGCTTAACTCAGGTCGTGAAATTGTAATTGAATACGAAAGGCCGGATATGTTCCAGAACCAGGTGCGTTCGCTGCTCGGTACCCGCCTCGACTATGTGGTGAACCGGGATATGAGCGTCGGATTGACTGCAATCAAATATCGGGAGCGGCCGGCCGGGTTCTTGTCGAGGGTAGCAATCGGGAATGAGCCTGTGAACAATACCATGCTTGGCTTTGATATCAAATTCAGAAAAGATGTTCCGTTTTTGACAAAGCTACTGGATGCATTGCCGCTGATCCAGACCAAGGAAATGTCGAGCATTCAGTTCAAAGGTGAATTTGCGAAGTTGCTTCCGGGTGTTTCAAAAGACGTGAATAACCGCTCTCTGGTAGACGATTTTGAAGCGGCGCGTACGATCTATGACTTATCCCGTCAGCCTCAGAAGTGGCGGCTGGCTTCTGTTCCTTCCAAATTCCGGGACGGACTTGACGGCCGGACTTTAAATTATGCATACAAAAGGGCGAAAATTTCTGCCTATACAGTTGATAATATCTTTGGAGGAGCGCAGGGACTTGGCGGAGGTTACCAGCCACCAGCCAATATTGAAGAGGCGGACCGCAAGAACTTCTACGAGCGGCTGTTCCTGCCCAATGAGATTTTCCCAAATCGTCCTATTGCAGGACTGGTAACCTATCCGCAGCAGGTACTTGACATTGCTTACTATCCTAGTGAGCGGGGAATGTACAACTACAACACAGATTTGAATCCCGACGGACGGTTGAAAACACCGCGTCAAAACTTCGGTGCGATCAGTCGGGCGATTACGTCAGATAATGATTTTGATAATGCGAACATTGAGAGCATTGAATTCTGGATGCTGGATCCATTTATCAATACACCTGACGGAAAAGTAAGGGACGGATTTGAAGAGCAAAACAATACAACCGGAGGAAAGCTGGTATTCAACCTGGGGGATATTTCGGAAGATGTTATTCCTGACGAACGTTACAACTTTGAAAACGGGCTTCCCATTGTTCCAAAGCAGGTAGGTGTCAATGTAGATTCAACAGCCTGGGGATATGCTACGAAATCTCAGTACCTGATCAATGCATTCAGTAACGAAGACGGGGCGCGAGAGCGGCAGGATATTGGTCTTGACGGATTGTCGAATGAAGAGGAACGTACATTCTTCCGCCAGTTTATAGACAGGCTGCCCGCCAACCTTACGCCGGCTGCACGCGAGCGTATCCTGGCTGACCCTTCGGGCGATGATTTTAAATTCTTCCTTGGTTCGGACCTGGATAGTGCGGACGCAAAAGTGTTGGAACGGTACAAGAACTACCTGGGAATGGAAAACAACTCTCCCGAAAGTCTTGGAAGAACTGCCGATGTTACGCCAGCTTCGACCAATGTGCCCGACGGAGAAGATATGAATGTTGATAACACGATTAACGACAACGAATCTTACTACGAATACGAGATTGATCTGAAACCGAACCAGCTTGGGGTTGGTAACGGGTATATTGTTGACAAAACAGAAACAAACGGACAAAATTGGTACCTGTTCCGCGTACCTATCAAAGAGTTTTCGGGTGTGGTTGGAAATATGAATGGTTTCAAATCCATTCGTTTTATGCGGATGTACCTAACCGATTTCCAGCAGCCTGTTGTACTCAGGTTTGCGCAGCTGCAAATGGTAGGTCAGCAGTATCGTAAATACACTGCCAATCTGGATGCGCCTGGATTGCAGGAAGTACCTGAGCCTTACGACGCGAAATTTACTGTTGGAACTGTGAGTATCGAGGAGAATAAAAACAAGGATGTTGTCGCTGGTTCCAACAAATATCAATATGATATCCCTCCTGGGTGGCAGCGCGATCTTGACAATACACAACGTCCTCCATTGCAGCTGAATGAGCAGTCTATGAGTCTCTGCGTGACTGACCTGCGTGATGGTGATTCCCGTGCGGTTTTCAAGAATGTTAACCTGGATCTTTTGTTCCGCAAGAGGCTGCGTATGTATGTGCACATGCAGAATGAGCAGAATGAGAATGGAATGGTCGGCACGTTCATGCGGATCGGGACTGACTTAACCCAAAACTATTATGAGATTGATCTTTCTTCGCTTACAGCCACATTGCCTGGTACAAGCGTGCGCGAAGAAATCTGGCCGGAAAGTAACGAGATCAATATCGCATTGGCGGACCTTATTGAAGCAAAGGCGCAACGGAACCGGCAAATTGATAAAAACCTGAGTGTACCCTACACAATTCAAACTGCTGACGGCCGGTACAAGCTCACGGTGGTAGGTAACCCCGATCTAAGCTCCGTAAGGGTGATGATGATCGGTATGCGTAATCCAAAGTCGGCGGACCAGCGGCCAAAGAGTTTCTGTTTGTGGGTCGATGAAATGCATGT
>NZ_JBHYGF010000309.1:0-1606 GCF_051859145.1 Dyadobacter sp. | reverse complement strand
GGTTTTGATGACACCGGCGGTATGGCAGCGATCGCGCAGCTGGATGCGAAGCTCGCGGATTTTGCCACACTTACCGCGTCGGGCCGACTGGAAACTTTTGGCTTCGGAAGTGTTCAGCAGCGTATCGGCGAACGCTCGCGTAACCTTACACAGGAGTATGGATTTTCGTCCAATATCGCATTGGATAAATTGCTTCCCGCCAGCTGGGGTTTCAGTATCCCGCTTTTTGTAAGTTATGACCGGAGGAATGTCAAGCCGCACTTTAACCCGCTTGACCCGGATACTCCGCTGAATACATCACTGGACAATTTGCTGACGGACGAGGCACGTGACGGCTACCGGCGCATGGTAGAAGAGAATGCGGTAAGACGCGGGATTAACTTCTCGAATGTGCGCAAGGTCAAAACGAAGCCGGGTGCGAGAAACCATTTTTATGATTTTGAAAACTTTTCGTTCACTTATGCATTTAGCGACGATAAGCGGCGCAATGTATTGACGCAGGAGTATAACCAAAGAATGTATAAAGGTGGGATTTCCTACGTGTACAGCAGTCAGCCAAAAGCATTTGAGCCATTTAAGAAGTGGACACCCAAGAACAGGTGGGGCGAACTGATCAAGGATTTTAATCTGACTTTGCTGCCAAATATGGTTGCGCTGCGAACGGATGTAGACCGGCGTTTCCTGAAAACACAGCTGCGTAATGCGGACCTTACCACCGAAGGTATTCAGCCGCTTTATGAAAAATACTTCTGGTTTAACCGCTATTATGATTTCGGCTGGAATCTGACCAGGAATATGACGCTGACATACAGCTCGTCGGCGAACTCCATTATTGATGAGCCAATGGGCGACATTGATACCGGAGCCAAAAAAGACTCACTTTGGACCAACTTCAAGAAACTGGGAAGGATCAAGAATTTTGACCAAAAAATTGATCTGACCTACCGGCTGCCGCTCGACAAAATACCGCTGACAGACTGGATGACGGCGGATTACAAGCATTCAGTTGCTTACCAGTACCAGGCGAATGCACTTGGGCTGAGGGATACAACCGGGCTGCCTTTCGGCGATATTATCCGGAACAGCAGAGAGCGCGGGGTTACGGGTAAAGTGGATTTTGTGTTGCTCTACAACAAGTTGCGATATCTGAAATTCGCCAATACACCTTCGGCTGGCCGCAAAAATTTTGCAAGAAGCCCGGGTGATATCGAGGATATTGATATGCGTACAACCGATGTACTAAAAAGTCTGACCCGCGCACTGATGACGGTTCGAGGTATCAATGTGAGCTACTCAGTGCTGGAAACCACTGCATTGCCTGGCTACCTGCGCGCGCCGCAGTATTTTGGAATTGACAATACCAATGCTCCCGGCTTGCCTTTCGTGCTCGGTCAGCAGGACAGGAACTTCCAGAAAAAGGCGGCGGAAAATGGTTGGATTACGAGAAGTGACCAGCAAAATATGCCGTTCCAGCAAACTATCGCGAAGAACTTTTCTGCCAACACAACTTTGGAACCATTCAAGGATTTCAGGCTGATTATTGAGGCAAGATTGACGCGGCAGGATGCATATCAGGAGTTTTACCGACCTGATTCGAGCGGTGCAT
>NZ_JBHYGF010000308.1:0-5247 GCF_051859145.1 Dyadobacter sp. | reverse complement strand
GCAGTTCCATAAGGAGCTGATAAGCGAGCATCAGTTTCATCATGCGGTCTTCACTCTGCTCTGTAATGCGGCCCTGGGTAAAAACGTCATGGCCTAAACGAAGCGGGAAACGTACATATTCAACCTTTTTGAAGCGGGAAACGCCACCATCATGCAGTACAGAGGAAATCTGCATGCGGGCACCATTGGATCCTATATCTATTGCAGCGAATTTCAAGGAAACGTATTGTAGGGAAGTAAATAAAAGCCAAAAATAGAACTTTCACGAACACATTGTACGGGTGTCCGTGAAAGTTAAAGCTGTTTTATCTACATTTTGCTCCCTATCTGATACAGAAGCTTCAACTTGACACCCGGTCCGGTCGTGTGGCTCAGGGGAGTCAGAGGGGTAAAATAAGTGTAAACATAACCCTCCGCCTGCACCACAATCGGGTGCCAGGTTTTCTCAATTCCCACTGAGAAGTTGACAGAGCTGACAGCAGGTACTTTGGTCTTTTTATCGAATTCATTTTTGAAGTACTCTTTATTCGGCGCAATGCAATCGAAGGACACTTTTTCCTTTGATGAAACCGTCACATTGGTACCGGCTCCGGCATAGTACGCCCAGTTATCTTTCATATTATTCCGGAATGCAACTGTTAGCGGGATCTGGACAAGTGTCGGGTTTACTTTGATATTAAACACATCCAAAGCCAGCGGAACTTCTCCCGGGTGCGATCGCTTGAAATCCTTGCGGATTTTCTCCCTGAATATTTTTTCTGAAATAAACTCCATGGGTTTGACTTTCAGCCAGCTTATCCCTGCCGTGATAGAAAACTTCCTGGCAACCAGCACCTCGCCTACAACCGATTTCGCAGTTCCGTTTGCTTCCATTTGGATACCTCCTCCAAACCGGTAGGGTACTTTGATGTCAAGCTTCGGGACTACATTATCCGCCTTCGCGGTTCTTTCCACTTTTTTGTCAGAAATACCATTGACTTTTGAGATTTGGACACTGTTCCAGTTAATCGCTCTTTGTACCTGTCTGACGGAGAGCCTGTTTGCCAGATCATAGTTCATCTTTCTGGAAAGCGCATTGCCGCTACTTGCATTTAGCGGCGATTTAGACGAGAGTGCAGTGAAATATTCGCGGGATAGCTCAGTAGGTGGTAGGTCGCCCGCGCCATTTGGACCGTAAGTTTCGTGTTGCAAATCGACGGGTGCAGAGCTCTCTACAACTTTGGATTGATTGCGAGACAACTGTTGAGTTTCAGAAGTCCTGGTATTTGCATTCAAAACAAAGGAATTTTCTGAGGAGCGGGCTGCATTTTCCCGCACTGCAACCTGGTAACCCTGCTGGTTTTGATCTGCATTTGCTTTTTGGACAATGTAAATGGTATCCGCTTTTGCAACTGTAGCAGGTTGTTGTTTGATCACTTCGATCTGCTCCTGCAGGTTTTTTACGTCTGCCAGCAGGCTGTCATTTTGTGATAGCTGGTTTACATACAGAAACGCAAGTACCGCTGTTACCGAAGCTGCGGCGGGATATCCGATCCATGAACTGTATTGTTGCCAAAAACTTCGCGGTGTGTGCGCCTGCATGTAATCTTGCATTTTCGCCCAATCCGCTTCCTGAAAGTCTGGTTGGATACTCTCTAATTTCCGGCGTATAGTAGTCTCAAATTGATTAGTTTTCATTTCCTCTGAATGACTTTACGGCCCAATCGCTTGGAAAGAGATGGGGATAATATTGTTTAATTAAGTGCTGCAACCGGGCCCTTGCACGAACATAATGCGACCTCACTGTGGCCTCATTGATTTGCAGCAGATCTGCAATTTCCCTGTGATTGTAGCCATCGACTACATATAACAAAAAGACGTTTTTATAGACGGGCTTGATCTTCTGGATCAATGCGAGTATTTCATCTGCTGTGATCTGCGAAATCACATCTTCTTCAAACTTAGGATAAGGCGCATCTTCCAGTGCGATCACATCTTCGCTGTGCTTTTTATGTTTGCGATAATAGCTGATCGCCGTGTTGACCATAATCGTCCGCAACCAGGCTTTAAAAGGATGGTTCGGGTCATATTTTTCAAGATTATTAAAGACTTTCAGAAATCCTTCATTCAAAACCTCCTCAGCTTCTTCAGTGGAGGCAGTATAGCGAAGGCAGATACTTTTAGAATAGCCGAAAAACTTTTTATAGAGGTGTCGTTGCGCCTGGTTGTTCCCCGCAATGCACGCAGCTACGACAGATTCAAAGTCGTTCTTATTAAAGGATATTTTTCTTCCAAATAGCAACGTCAGGGTATCAAGTTTGTCAGGGATCGCATTATTAATGTCAGTTACGTGGGCAGCTGAACTTGTGTTGCAAAAATTACAAAAAAGTTGACGCCGCTTAAAATCCAGGATCGTAGTCAGCAAAGTGCCTGGTTGAACATCGAAAGTGCCTCCAAGTGCAACAATGGACGAAATATCCGCGTAATCCCATTTATGATGCCGGCTAACCGACGCAGCTGATGCTTTGGAATGAAGAAATTTTAACTTTTTATAACATTTGAAGACCTTTTGTTAGGGGTGAGTTGGAATACGGTCCGGGAGCTTTCGGGACCGTATTTATTTTTTACCCGAAAGCATTTCCAGTGCCGAAGAATTTTTGATTTCTCCCATAACAAACAAACTGTGGGTACTGCCAATATTATCGAGCGAGCCTAGCTTTTGCATTAAAAATTGCTGGTACTGCGACATATCATCTACTACTACCTTTAGTAGAAAATCGTAGTCTCCCGAAATGTTGAAGCATTCCATTACCTCGGGCATCGCAGTAACAGCCTTGACGAATCTTTCGCCCATATTCTTCGAATGTTCTTTCAACGCGATGTTGCAGAATGCCATTAATTTTTTCCCAACCTTTTCACGATCAACCAGTGCGACGTACTTGCGGATCACGCCTTCCTTCTCTAATCTTCTGACCCGTTCGTAAACCGGCGTGTAGGAGAGATTGAGCTTTTCGGATAATTCACGTGTTTTCAGGGTGGCATCCTGTTGTAGCAAATGCAGGATTTTGGCATCTGTTTCGTCCAGATTATACATAGATAGAATATCTTTATTCACTTCAACTAACCTTCGAATATAGATAAATAGTGTGTCGAATGTCAAATAGGTAGATGTTTAGTCTAATATTTTTTGTTTTATTGAATAAAAAATCTATTGACTTAAATTTGTCTCTTGTAAACTCTGCCTGCGGCGGATTAATCATGAACTCATCAAAATATTATATAAATGATAGCAACTGAAAAGGCGGATATTCGCGAGATTCTCAAAAACCGCATTCTTGTATTGGATGGAGCTATGGGTACGATGATCCAACGCTATAAGTTGGAGGATCACGATTATCGCGGCGACCGCTTTGCCGATTGGCCGCAGGATGTGAAAGGAAACAACGATTTGCTTTCGCTGACTCGACCAGATATCATCAAAGAAATTCACGCCGCTTATTTCGAAGCAGGCGCAGATATTGCCGAAACCAACACTTTCTCCGGTACTACCATCGCGATGGCGGATTACGGAATGGAAGAGCTGGTTTATGAACTGAACTACGAATCGGCGCGGCTGGCGCGGGAGGTAGCCGACGAGTTCACCGAGCGTGAGCCGGATAAGCCCAGATTTGTGGCCGGTTCAATGGGACCAACCAACCGTACAGCCTCTCTTTCTCCCGATGTAAACAATCCGGGTTACCGTGCAATCAGCTTTGATCAGCTGGTAAAGGCATACTATGAGCAGATTAAAGGTTTAACTGACGGTGGCTGTGACTTGTTACTTGTAGAAACCATCTTTGATACCCTCAATGCAAAAGCCGCGCTCTTCGCTATTGATCAGTTTTTTGTTGATGCAAAGAATGACAAAGTAGAGCGGCTGGATTCGTGGAAGAATGTACCCGGCGAGTCGCTTCCGGTTATGATCTCAGGAACAATTACCGACGCATCGGGCCGCACGCTTTCGGGTCAGACTACCGAGGCATTTTTAACGTCGGTATCGCATTTACCATTACTTTCTGTGGGCCTGAACTGCGCATTGGGAGCAGATTTAATGCGTCCCTATGTTCAGATCCTGGCAAAAGAATCTCCATTCTATACATCAGCTCACCCAAATGCCGGCTTGCCGAACGAAATGGGTGAATATGATGAATCGCCGGAGCAAATGGGTGAGGTAATTGATGGATTTTTGAAAGATAATCTGGTCAATATTATCGGAGGTTGCTGCGGTACCACGCCCGACCACATTCGCGTAATTGCGGATCTCGCCAAGAAACATACACCGCGTTCATTGCCGGCGGCTGAAACGGTGATGAAACTCTCTGGTCTTGAACTGGTGAAGATCAATGAACTGACGAATTTTGTAAACATCGGCGAGCGTTGTAATGTAACCGGATCGAAGAAGTTTGCAAGGTTGATCCGAGAAGGAAAATATGACGAAGCACTCTCCATTGCCCGTGAGCAAGTGGAGAGCGGCGCGCAGGTCATTGACGTCAACCTCGACGAAGGTATGATCGACGGGGTAGAGGCTATGAAGACTTTCGTTAACCTGATCGCCTCAGAACCTGATATTTCCAAAGTACCGCTGATGATCGATTCTTCGAAATGGGAGGTGATCGAATCTGGACTGAAATGTGTACAAGGTAAGTCTATTGTTAATTCGATTTCGCTGAAAGAAGGCGAGGAGAAATTTAAAGAGTCAGCAAGAACTGTATTGCGGTATGGTGCGGCAACAGTGGTGATGGCTTTTGATGAACAAGGTCAGGCTGACAATTTTGAACGTCGCTGCGAAATCTGTTCAAGAGCTTACAGGATCCTGGTTGATGAAGTTGGCTTCCCGGCCGAGGATATCATTTTTGACCCAAATATCCTGACCGTCGCAACGGGAATGGAGGAGCATAACAATTATGCGGTTGACTTTATCAATGCAGTTCGCTGGATCAAGGAAAACCTGCCACATGCAAAAGTTTCAGGCGGGGTATCCAACGTATCTTTCAGTTTCCGCGGAAATGAGCCTGTGCGTGAAGCTATCCATACTGCATTTCTGTACCACGCGATCAAGGCTGGGCTGGATATGGGCATCGTGAATGCAGGTCAGATTGGTATTTATGATGAAATCCCGAAAGATGTTCTGGAACTGGTTGAGGATGTACTGCTCAATCGTCGCCCGGATGCAACTGAGCGACTGGTAACTTATGCCGAAACAGTAAAAGACAAAGGAAAATCGCAAAG
>NZ_JBHYGF010000307.1:0-5252 GCF_051859145.1 Dyadobacter sp. | reverse complement strand
ACTCGTAACCATCGCTATCCTGATTGCCTCGCCTGTTGCCTGGTGGGCAATGGACAACTGGCTGCGGGAATTTGCATACCATACCAACATTCACATTGGCGTTTTCCTTTTTGCAGCACTGGTATCGGTTGGAATTGCATTGCTGACCATCAGTTTCCAAAGTGTGAAAGCAGCATTGATGAACCCGGTGAAGTCTTTAAAGTCGGAGTAATGGAGGATGGAGGAAGGGGAAGATGGAGGAACTACCTTCCTCCCTTTCCTCCATCCTCCCCTTCCTCCTTAAAAAATAAGAACTATGCTGAAAAACTATCTGAAAATCGCGTTACGTACGCTGGTGCATAACAAGACTTACTCGGTGATCAATATTGCCGGGCTGGCTTTGGGAATGGCGGTTTCCGTTTTGATCCTCATTTTTGTGATGCACGAGCTGAGCTTCGATGAGTTTCACGCAAATCATGATCGGATATTCAGACTGAAAGCCAAGATCAGGATAGACGGGAATGATCTTCAAATGACGGGATTCAACCAGCGTGTGGGGCCGGCATTAAAAACTAGTGAGCCGCAGGTAGAGGAGTTCGTGCGGATTAAAGAGTCTTACGAGAAAGTCGTGATCAAATCGCCGGCTACCGGCCAGCTTTTTTATGAGAAGAATTTCCTTTTTGCAGATCCTTCTTTCTTCTCCGTATTCTCATTCAGGTTCAAAGAAGGAAGCAGCCGCACGCTCGATAAGCCGTCTACGCTGGTCATCTCCGAGCGGGCGGCGCAGAAGTATTTTGGTGCAGCTTATCCCATTGGAAAGACACTTTTGTATGATGGAAAACATCCGATGCAAATCACCGGTATCATTGAAAATGCGCCTTCTAACTCCACATTTGACCTCGATTTTATCACTGCTGCCAGTACTTTCCCGCAGCTAAGTGCACAGAACAAAGATCTTTATGGAAATGAGGGCGTCTTCACGACTTACCTGCTGCTTGATTCGGAAACTTCGGCTGGAATCGTAGAGAAGGGAATCGGGAAGCTTAGCAGTACCACCGATTTTTTGGACAAAGATTCAAAGTACGTGCTCGATCAATTCAGCACAATCCATTTGGGGAACAACTTTGAAGGGGTAGGAGTGGGCAGGATGATCCCGATTTTTGCGGGAATTGCATTGCTGATCCTCTTTCTGGCGCTGTTCAACTATATGAGTCTTACCACAGCCCGTTCCACTTTGCGCGCGAAAGAAGTAGGTGTCCGTAAAGTTGTTGGAGCGGGTAAAAAAGGGCTTGTTGCGCAGTTTTACATGGAGTCAATTCTTGTTTGCGTGGTCGCATTCCTGTTGTCTTTCCTGCTCGTTAATCTGCTGATGCAACCATTTTATAATCTGCTTGGGCTACGAATAGACGCTTCATTCCTGCTTTCACCGCAATTTATGGTCTTTCTGGGTGGGTTACTGATTATCACCGCCCTCATTGCCGGCAGCTACCCGGCGCTGGTTTTATCGGGATTTGCCCCGTTGCAGGTGCTGAAAGGCCGCTTTTCAGCCGGACAAAGCGGTACAGCAGTCAGAAAGACTTTTATGGTTTTTCAATTCACAGTTTCCATTGCATTGATCGTGTGCAGCCTCGTTGTGAAAGATCAGCTCACGTTTTTGCAAAATAAAGAACTCGGCCTTTACAAAGACCAGGTACTCGCCATTCCGATTACCCAATCGCTGACGAACAACTACTTTCCATTAAGAAATGAGATCCGCGACAGGGCTGGCGTAACCGGTGTCTCTGCTACCAACTCTGGTTTGTTCAAAGGGTACAATATCTGGTTCCTCAAAAATTTTACAACGCAGAAAGATGTAGGACTGATCACCATGGTGGCCGACAAAAATTTTGTGAAAACCCTGGGCTTAAAGCTGAAAGTGGCACCGCAGGCGGGTACTTATAAAAACCGGAACTATGTGCTGCTGAATGAAGCGGCGATCAAGGAGCTGGGTGTAAAAGGCAACCCGGTAGGGCAGAAGCTGGGTGACGGAGACGAAATTGCCGGAATCGTCAGCGACTTTCATTATAACTCACCGCGGGAAGGGATTCGTGGACTTGGACTTTACGTAATGAGCGATACCACCAATATTCTCAGATATGGAAATTCCAGCGGAGTAATGTACGCCCGCCTCGATCCGAAAGCGGACATCAAAGCAAATGTGGAAGCGATTGGTAAAATCTTCAAAAAGTATGAACTGAGCAAACCATTTGAATACTACTTCCTCGATGATGCATTCAATGAAACATTCCAGACGGAGGTAAGAATGTCAAAAATGTTCTCGCTTTTCACCGGCGTTGCCATTTTCATTGCCTGCATGGGACTTTTCGGACTGGTCACATTCACCGCCGAAACCCGCACAAGGGAAATAGGAATCCGGAAAGTACTGGGCGCGTCGGTGGCTGGAATTGTAACTTTGTTATCCAAAGATTTCATCAAACTGGTATTGTTATCTATTGTCTTTTCCCTGCCAATTGCCTGGTATTTCATGGAAAAATGGCTGGAAGATTTCTCCTATCGCATTCAAATCCCGGTCTGGATATACCTCACCGCCAGCCTCGCCGCCATTATAATCGCCTTGATTACCATCAGTTTCCAAAGTATCCGAGCAGCCCTGATGAATCCGGTGGAGTCTTTAAAAAGGGAGTAAAGGACGAAAGGGAGAAAGGACGAAGGGGACAAAAACCATCCTCCCTTTCCTCCTTCCTCCATTCTCCTTAAAAAATTTAACCTAGAAAAAACATGTTAAAAAACTATCTGAAAATCGCGTTTCGTAACCTGTGGAAGCACAAGGTTTTTTCCTTTATTAATGTAATGGGGCTGACTGTTGGGATGTCGGCTTGCTTCCTGATCTTTTTGTATGTCAGTTTCGAACTGAATTATGATGCATTTCATAGTAAAGGCGATCGCATTTACAGGCTGGTAACCGACATTAAAACACCTTCTGAAACAATCAACACCAGTTCTACCTCGTGGGCTTTCGCTCCGGCAATTGCTGCCCGAGGTTGAGGCATTTACGCGGGTAAGCGGCGGCAGTTTCCTTGTGCGGAAAGGTGATCTTAAGTTTCAGGAGGAAAATACACTCTTCGCGGATTCGAGCCTTTTTCAGGTTTTTGATTTCAAATTATTAAAAGGAAATCCGAAGACGGCGCTGAAAAGCCAGCTGAGCTTGGTACTGAGCGAAAAGGCGGTCGAAAAGTACTTCGGGAATGCGGACCCGATCGGACAAACGTTGCTGCTTTCGGGTGACGGGCTTCCTGCGGTAGTAACAGGCGTTATGCAGGATATTCCTGAAAATTCGCAGATCAAGGCCGATATGCTTATTTCAATGTCCACCCAAACGCAACGGTTCAGCAAAGACCTGGACGAACAATGGGGCAACTTCGGGGCCAGTACTTACCTGCTGCTCAAACCCGGAACTACCGGCGCTGCATTGGAAAAGAAGTTTCCCGACTTTCTCAGGAAAAGGGCCGGAAAACTGATGGACCAGAACCAGATGCATTACACCCTATTTCTCGAACCACTCAGGGATGTATACCTGCATACGACACGTGGCGGGCAGGAGACTGGGAGTATGAACAACGTGTATATATTTGCGGCAGTTGCAATCTTTATCCTGCTCATCGCCTGCATTAATTTCATCAACCTCACTACCGCGCGTTCTGTTGAGCGGGCAAAAGAAGTAGGAATCCGCAAAGTGGTAGGTGCGCCGAAATCCCTGGTTGCGCGGCAGTTTATCAGTGAGTCTGTGCTGCTTTGTCTTATTGCATTCATTTTATCCATGCTCCTGTCGGCTGCCCTGATGCCGTTGTTCAATACACTTGCAGGAAAAGTAATCAGCACCGGGATTTTCAGTAACCCTGGTTACCTGTTGCTCATGTTTGTGGCTGCATTGTGCATTGGTGTACTGGCAGGGATCTATCCGGCTCTGGTACTTTCATCATTCGAGCCTGTGATTGTGTTAAAAGGTAGGTTTACTACGAGTGTAAAAGGGATATTGCTGAGAAAAGGACTGGTAACTGTTCAGTTTGCGATTTCAATTGCCCTGATCATATCAACAATTGTGGTTTATACACAAATGAACTACATGCGCAACCGTGACCTGGGTTTTGCCAAAGATCAGATGCTGATCGTCAACTCGCAGGGCGATCCGAAGAAAGAAGCATTCCGGCAATCGCTGGGCAGTCTTGCGGGTGTGAAATCAACAACCATTTCTTCCAGCGTACCAGGCAGCGGTAATCCCGGGGCTTATTCAGAGATCGAGAACAAAAGCGGTGAATTGCAGATCGCGAACCTGGACCTGTACTTTGTAGACTTTGACTACATTCTGCACTTTGGGCTGAAAATGGCCGCTGGCCGACCATTCTCAAACGAATTCGGAACCGACACCACGCAGGCAATGGTGCTGAACGAAGCCGCGGTGAAACTTTTCGGGTACAGCTCGCCGGAAGAAGCGATCGGTCGCCGCTTTAAGCAATGGGGCAGGGAAGGCAAGATTGTGGGTGTTGTCAAAGATTTTCACTTCCGCTCTTTACAGGAAACGATCAAGCCGCTTTCCATGCGCATTGAACCCAATGGAACAGAGCTGGTAGCTGTGAAAATGGAAGGCAAAGATGTAAAAAGCACGCTCGCCGCAGTAGAGCAGAAGTGGAAACAGATCGTCCCCGAGCGACCTTTCAGCTATTACTTTATGGACGAATTTTTCGACCGCCAGTACCGCGCCGAGGAGCGTTTTGAAAAGCTGTTCTTCAACTTCGCAATCCTCGCCATTTTTATTTCGTGTCTGGGATTGTTGGGCCTTGCTTCTTACAGTACCATGCAGCGTACCAAGGAAATTGGTGTCCGGAAGGTAATGGGCGCATCCATCGGCAGCATTGTAGGATTACTTTCCAGGGATTTTCTAAAACTGGTTTTTATCGCATTCATCATCGCCTCGCCGGTAGCCTATTTTGCGATGTTTAAATGGCTCGAAAACTTTGCGTACAAAACAGATATATATTGGTGGGTTTTCGTACTCGCCGGCATCCTGTCCACCGCCATCGCATTCCTGACCGTCAGTTTCCAGAGTATCCGGGCAGCGGTGATGAATCCGGTGAAGAGTTTGAGAAGCGAGTAGTTTTTTTAGGGAGGAAAGGGAGGAAAGAGGAATGGGAGGATGGATGTCTTGTCCTGAAAAAAGTGGACACGTTTGTGAAATGTTTACTTCTTCATCTAAGCTGCCTTCATTCGGTGTACTT
>NZ_JBHYGF010000306.1:0-5262 GCF_051859145.1 Dyadobacter sp. | reverse complement strand
TATCTCCATGCTGGTAGGTACTTACTATCCGGTCGAACACCTTGATTTTCTGATCGGGACTTTTAAATGGCCTCAAAATATGTGGCAGTGGCTGGGATTTCTGGCACTTGGACTAACTGCTTTGGCAGGTCAAAAAATGCTGACACAATCTTTTACATTCGACAAAGCAGGCAGGGTAGCCGCAATTGGTTATTCCAATATTCTCTTTTCAGTCCTGATCGGATTTTTAATGGGAGAAGCAATTCCTTCCGTTCCGATGCTCGCTGGTATGCTGCTGATTGTTGCGGGCGGCATTCTTATTTCATTTGCCAAATCCAAAGTTACAGTGAAATAAACCGGCGGTAATTCTTGTTCTTTGGTCAGAAAATAAGATTCATATGAAAAACCTCATTTTGAACAGCCTGATCCTTGCCGCTGTGGCATTTATGTCTACGGGTTCCAAATCAGACATAGAAGAAAAGGAGACTGCGCAGATCCAATGGATGACGATTGAAGAGGCTTATGCAAAAATCCAGAAAGAGCCGCGGAAGATCATGATTGATCTTTACACCGATTGGTGCGGGTGGTGCAAAGTAATGGACCGCGAAACTTTCAAGAACAAGGCAGTTGTCGAGTACGTCAACAAGACTTATTATGCTGTGAAGCTCGATGCAGAGCAGAAAGCGACGATTACATTAGGAGAGAAGAAATTTCAGTTTCTGCCGCAGGGCGGCAAGGGGATCAACGAAATCGCACTCGCCCTGACCAACAATCAGCCAAGTTACCCCACAACCGTTTTCCTGGACGATAAATTCAACATGATCCAGCCGCTCGCAGGCTATCTCAAACCCAAGGAATTCCATGAAGTAATCACCTTTATTGGCGGCGATTATTACAAAAAAGAAGAGTTCGATAGCTACAAAGCCAAAACTTATAAGGAGAAATATCAGGCCAAATAGCATCGTTTTATATTCATCACTCAACTTCCTGCATAAAGTTTTCAATCAGTTACCTGCGACAAGAAATTTAAGCAGGTAATAAATTTATTACTTTTGTATGAAGTGCAGTGAACTTCTAAGGTTACTTTCGAAAGACGGTTGGTTCCGTGTTCGACAAAATGGCAGTCACATTATCATGCAGCATCCTACTAAAAAGGGACAGTTGATCGTTCCGGACCACGGCCCTAAGGAAGTCAAGAAAGGGCTATTGGCCGCATTATTGAAAATAGCTGGAATTAAAACGACTAAGCGATGAAGAAGCCAGTTTTGACAATTAACATTATCAAAGAGGATGTAGGATATAGTGCTACATCTTCAGTTGGGGATAATTTTATAGCCACTCAGGGCGATGATTTCGAAGATTTAAAGAAGAATATTGTCGATGCGGTCAATCTGGCCTTTGAAGATCTCGGGTTCAAGTATGGTATTGATGAATTGGTACTTCGGCCTGATCTACAAAGCTTCTTTGAGTTCTATAAAGTGATTAATGTCAATGCATTGAGTAGGCGAATCAATATGAATCAGAGTCTGCTGGCTCAGTACATCAATGGGACCAAGAAGCCGTCGTCTTCACAAACCCGTCGTATTCTGGAAGGTGTACAGCAGGTTGGCCGCGAACTTTCGGCTATTCAGTTTCTGATCTGAAGCGGCTTAGACCGCTTCGCCCTCCTGCATTCTTTCTGCATTCTCGGCAATTCTCAATCTCTCGATAAATTCAGCGATATCACCTTCCATTACCGCAGGCAAATTGTAAACTGTATATCCGATGCGGTGATCAGTAATGCGGCTTTGGGGGTAGTTGTAAGTCCGGATCTTGTCAGAGCGGTCTCCGCTACCTACCATTGATTTTCGTTGCGAACTGATCGCGTCATTATGCTTTTTGAGCTCAATTTCATATAACCTGGAACGGAGCACGCTCAATGCGCGGTCTTTATTTTTCAGCTGCGAACGTTCGTCCTGGCAGCTTACAACCAGACCAGAGGGAATGTGGGTCAATCGAACCGCTGAATAAGTCGTGTTTACCGATTGTCCACCCGCACCTGACGATTGAAAAGTATCAACACGTACATCATTCATATTGATCTGCACGTCAACCTCCTCGGCTTCGGGAAGCACAGCCACAGAAGCAGCCGATGTATGGATCCTGCCCTGAGATTCGGTTTGAGGAACGCGCTGCACGCGGTGTACACCCGACTCGAATTTCATTTTTCCGTACACATCTTCGCCCTCTACCTTACAGATAATCTCTTTATATCCGCCATTGGTACCTTCTGTAAAATCCATAATGGAGGAACGCCACCCCATTTTCTCGAAAAAGCGCTGGTACATCCGGAACAAATCGCCTGCAAAAATAGCCGCCTCGTCGCCACCAGTACCGCCACGGATTTCCAGGATGATGTTCCGGCTGTCATTCGGATCTTTTGGAATCAGCAATTCTTTGATAACCTGCTCCAATTCTTCCAGTTTGGGAGTGAGCTCATCGAGCTCTTCTTTCGCCATTTCGCGTAGCTCTTCGTCTTTCTCGGTCGTGATAAGCTCCTTGGTGCCGGCGATATCTTTCTGGATTTTTTGATAAAGCTCATAATGCTCCACGATTCTGCCAAGATCCTTGTACTCCTTGCTTAACTTGGAGTACCGGCTGGAATCAGATACGATTTCCGGTTGAATAATCTGCTGGGAAACCTCTTCAAAGCGTTCTTTTATGGCTGCTAACTTATCGATCATCTTTATTGAATATCTTTGGCACGCTGTAATTGAGGCACAAAGATAGGCATTTTAGCTGGAATGAACCGTTGGGACAGTGGTCACTGCATCGGGCAACTACAAAAGATTAGAAGTTTTATGAAAAAGGCTATATACATTTTAATGGTTGCAATGCTGGTCGCCGCTTGTAATTCAAGCAACAGGATCGAGCAGACCAGCGAGCTGAAAAGCGAGATGAAATCAGTTGAGATCAAGCGCGTAACGAATACGCAGCTGGTTTATTCAGCCAATGAATGGGGTAAGAAAATAGCTCAGATCACGGAAAAGTCACTGCAAAAGGAGCTGGAAAAAGATTCGGCAAAAGGAAAGCAACTGTGCGGGGACCTGGACCAGATTCCCGTGGTGGCTGCTTTACAGAAGGAGTATGGCGTGAAGATCGAATTGCTGGGCGCAAGTGATTTGAACAATTCAAAACTGGATCCCAAGGAACGGGAGTTGCTCGGTGCTTACCTGTACAGTGCCAAGAACAAAGCTAATGCAGGAGATAACCTGCAAAGGCTGGGCGATACATTAATGGTTTACAATGCGCCGTTAGCGGCCGAAAGCCTGGTATGTAAAAGCTGCTCAGACAACCCTGATCAGCCTTTTGCAGTTTGGAGATTACTTTTCAACAAGAAAGACATTATCCGAAAACTGGATGCGAAACAGCTGAAAAAATAAAATCGCACGGAGGACAGGAAGAGAAAAACGGGTAAGCAGCGGCGACAAATGGCGCGTTTACTTACCCGATAGGTTTTTACAAATTATTTCCCGGAAGCATGGTAGATGTCATACCAGTCTTCCCGGCTCAGCTTGATATCCGATGCACTTGCGGCATTTCTGATCCGTGCCTCAGAGAGTGAGCCTATAATGGGCAGGGTTCCCAGTTTCATCAACCAGGCTACTGCGGTTTGTTCAATATTTGCGTTGTATTTACGTCCGATTTCTTCCAGCTTTGCCCGCAAGCGCACTGCTTTTTCTTCGGTACCGTTCAAAATCTTCCCTCCGGCAAGTGGCGCCCAGGCTAGTGGCTTGCTAAAACTCTGTTTGATGAAATCAATGCGCCCGTCTTCGATCGCCGACGTATTCATTAAATTCAGCTCAATGTGATTGGTTACTATTGGAATGCGCAGGTAAGATGCCAGCAGCTGGTGCTGAAAAACGGTGAAATTAGCAACACCAATGTGCTTTGTCTTGCCTGACTTTACGATCTCCGCCAATGCCGTTGCAGTTTCTTCGGGATCTGAAAGGAAGTCACTTTGATGCAGGAGAAAAATATCCAGGTAATCAGTCCGCAACCTTTTCAAAGAACCATTAATACTCTCGACGATATGGTCACGGGAAGTGTCATAATACTTCGAGTACTTATTCCCGGAATGCCTGATGCCGCATTTGCTGAATAGGACAATATCTTCACGCTTGAAAGACTTATTGTGAATGATTTTCCCGAAATGTTCTTCGATTGTCTGATCTCCGTAAATATCCGCGTGGTCAAAAGTATTGATACCCAGTTCCAGACAGAGGTTAACTGTTTTTTCGATTTGTGAGGTAGTGGCAGTACCTTCATCCGCCCATCTCCAGAAGCCATAAATCGCTTCTGATACTTTTGGACCGGAGTCGCTCAGGCTTACTTTTTTCATTCCGGGGATATTTGATTCGGTGCAAAAATATTTATTTCTCGAGACGTTTGTCTTTCACGATCAGATAAAAATCGTTTTCGAGTTCAAGATAGCCATAATCGTAAACGAAATGGTAAATGCTGCCTTTCAGGGTGGGACGAATACTTGTGATCAGGTTGAAGTCAAAACCTTTGCTCAGCAATGCACTTTTGGTAGTCTTTGATTTATCCTCCGGACAAAATTCTTCCAGGATCCTCCTGTTTTTCCGGAGCTGGTTGTTCATGTTTCTTACAACATTGTAAGCATCTGAATTGAGCCGGTTGTTGTAGCTGTTCCGGCACATATCTGAGCAGAATTTCTTATCTACTCTCCCCATTAACGGTTTTTCGCATTCAAGGCAATTCTTCATCATTCCATGTTTTGCTCAGGTCCGGGAAGGACCTTTTACAGTGTGCATAACTCTCTGAATGCAATATAGTAAAATTCATTTGACACCAATAAGCGCGCTTTTCCGCTTGCAAATGGCTGCAAATGTTTTCATATGCTTATAAATGGTTAACAACCGAATCAATTTCTAGCTCCCAAACATCTTTGCATTGTCGCAGGATCGACAGTACATACATATCCAATTCTAAACATCATTACCATGAACTCAGTAAAATTGATCGGTAACGTAGGACGCGAAATCAATGTGAAAGATTTTGACGGAGGGAAGATGGCCACCTTCTCTTTGGCTACCAATGAAGTATACACGAATAAAAACAAAGAGGAAGTTAAGACAACCGCGTGGCACTCAATTGTTGCTTGGGGGCCGCTGGCGCAGAAGTGTGAATCCTTGCTGGAAAAAGGGAAAATGGTAACTGTGGAAGGTAAGATAAACTACCGGCAGTACCAGAATAAAGATGATCACACCGTAAAGGTTG
>NZ_JBHYGF010000305.1:0-5274 GCF_051859145.1 Dyadobacter sp. | reverse complement strand
AAATCGCCGTTTTCAAAAAAGAAGAACAACCCAGCGCGTCGCTGATTCAAACAATGGAGGCCGAACCGGCAGCTGTTGTGGCAACGATCAGGGAAATTACCGGTACCATTCAGGATACAAAAGGAATGGCGCTCGCCGGCGCAACTGTGGTAGTGAAAGGGACTGATAAAGGTACCTCCACAGATGCAAACGGGAAATTTACGATTGAAGCCGAGCAGGGCGATGTGCTCGTAGTTTCATTCATTGGTTTTCTCGGAAAAGAGCAGATTATCGATGCACAAACTTCATTCAACATACAATTGCAGGAAGACCTGGGCGGGTTGGAGGAAGTCGTGATCGTCGGTTTTGGTTCGCAGCGAAAAGCGACTATTACCGGCTCCATTGCGACGATTACCACCGAAGACCTGAAACAAAGTCCGACTGCCAGCATTACCAATGCGCTGGCAGGCAGGCTTCCCGGTCTTTTTGCAAACCAATTCAGCGGCGGCGAGCCGGGTGTTGACCGGAGTGACATTTTCATCCGCGGTACCGCTACTTACGGAAACCAGTCGCCGATCGTGATCATCGATGGTTTGGAAAGAAGTATGGATTATCTCGCACCTTCTGAGATTGAGACATTTACGATCCTGAAAGATGCAAGTGCGACAGCTCCGTACGGGGTAAGAGGCGCAAACGGCGTAATCCTGATTACCACGCGGCGCGGGAAAGTGCAGGATAAGGCCACGGTGAATTTTAAAGCTTCGGTAGGTGTTAACAGGCCCGTGAAATTCCCTACTTACCTCGGTTCTGCGGACTACGCAATGCTTTATAACGAGGCAAGAAAAAACGATAATCCCGATGCAGATCCGTCAACTTTGAACCTGTTCTCAGAATCGGCGATTGCCAACTGGCGCAAAGCAAAAGGCGACAACTCGGACGGATTGGGCTACAACTGGGATTATTTCGATTACGCATTCAAGCCGGGTGTACAGCATGATTACAGTTTATCTATTAGCGGTGGATCTTTGAGGGCCAGGTATTTTGTCCTGGCCAACTATTTCCAGCAGGATGGAAATTACAAGCATACCAATGTAGGCACCAATAATACCCAGGCTATTTTCAAGCGGTATAACTTCCGCTCGAACATTGACATTGATATTACAGACAACTTCTACGCGAAACTCGACATTGGCGCCCGCATTACCGACCGGAATGCACCGGGTACATCGGCGGGGCGCGTAGTGGAGCTGGCCAATACGCAGCCTTCCTATCTGCCGATCATCGTAGAGCAAAATGATAATCCCGGTAACCGCATTTTTGCAGCCAACAATCCGCTGGGAATGCTTTACGGAGATCAGATTTACAGGTTCAATATTTTGGGAGAACTCAGCCGCACCGGGTTTTTGAATGAAAAAAATACCTACCTCAACGGTTCCTTCTCACTCGGCCACAAGCTGAACTTTATCACAGAAGGTTTGTCGGTAGACGGAATGTTTTCCTACGATGCAAGCGATGGCGGCTGGATCAACCGGAAGGTAGATACCTACTCGGAAGGTTACCGCGAATATCCGGGTTATGCGACGTTTGTACCAGTTGACGGAAGTGACGTATATAGGTCACCGGGTCTATATACGGGCGCTTACAAATCAGGGAATAAATATGACATTGACCAAACCATCGGGAACGGTTACGACAATAAAGACAATGAAAGCCGCACGTACATCCAGGCCAAGATAGATTACATGCGCAATTTTGGTTCACATCATGTAACCGGGATGATTTTGGGAAACAGGTCGCGCCGCATTATCAATAACCAGGTCCCGTTCAGCTACCAGGGCGTGACTGCGCGGGCTACTTACGGTTATGATGACCGTTATCTGCTCGAATTCAATGCAGCTTACAATGGATCTGAAAACTTCGCCAAAGGAAAGCGCTACGGTTTCTTCCCGTCGGTTTCGGCAGGCTGGGTATTGTCAAAAGAGCAATTCCTGACCGGTGCGCAGAACTGGCTGAACAACTTTAAAATCCGCGCCTCTCACGGACTGGTAGGAAGCGACCGTGTGCCCAATGACAAGCGTTTTATTTACCTGCAGTACTTTGGTGGACGGGATGGAAATTACAACTTTGGAACAGACAATTTCGGCTCTGGAGCAGGTGGTTTTCTGTCGGAAGGCGACCTGGCTAATCCTAATCTTACCTGGGAAAAAGCGCGTAAAACCAACATCGGTATCGACGCTACATTCCTGAAACAGCTCACATTTACCCTCAATCTTTTCCACGAGCACCGGTATGATATCATTACCGATATGGGCGGGGGAAACAAGCTGGGTTTCCCGGATCTTGTAGGCAAGAATGCGCCTTACTTGAACTCGGGAATTGTGAACAACAAAGGTTTTGAAATGGAAATCGGCTGGACGGGGAGCATTGGTAAAAATGCGACTTACTTCATTCGTCCCAACCTTTCCTTTGCCCGTAACAAAATCGTGTTCATGAACGAAATTCCCTATGCCAACGCAGGCAGGGCGAATACCGGAAAAAGGATTGGCGAGCATTTCAACTACATTTTCGACCATTTTGTAAGTAATCAGGAAGAAGCGGATGCATTGAATGCAATGAACCAGGGTAGCGGTTACCAATCGTGGGGTACGCTGCGGCCAGGGGATGTGGTTTATAAAGACCTCAATGGCGACGGTCGCGTTGATGACCTGGGCGACAGGCAGGCTGACGGAAACCCGCGCAACCCGGAAATTATGTTCGGTTTGCCCGTAGGAGGCAGGTACAAGAACTTCGATTTCAGCATGTTGTTCCAGGGCGCGGCCCGGGCTTCGGTACAGCTTTCCGGCGCGGCAGTTTACGATTTTCCGTTGTTCAGCCAGGATAAATATGGAAAAGTAAAACCAATGCACCTGAACCGCTGGACGCCGGAAACAGCTTCAACTGCAACTTATCCTGCATTGCATTTCGGCGATCACAGCAATAATAAGAATGCGAACAGCAGCTTGTTTTTGTATAATTCGAAATATGTGCGTCTGAAAACAGTCGAGCTGGGCTATAACCTGCCGAGAACTGCTATCAAGAAAATCGGTCTTGACCAGGTGCGTTTTTACGTGCAGGGAATGAACCTGCTTACCTGGGACGGATTAAACGATGTGGATATGGATCCTGAAACAAAGGAAGGTACCGGTGACTGGTACCCGATCCAGAAGGTGGTGAATTTTGGTGTTGATATTTCATTCTGATTTTACGCGAGATTTTATGAAAACCAGACAATTATATACGATTGCTACATTGCTGCTTGGCGGATTGCTCGCCGGCTGCGACCAGGATTTTTTGGATAGAAAACCCGACGATCAGGTAGATGCAGAGCAGGTTTTTACCCGATATAATAAAACCAACCAGCTGATCACGGACCTTTACGACAATGCAAAAGGCTCCAACAGTCCGCTCGTTTTCTTTTCTCACTTTTCAACTGCGCCGGTAACGGATGAGGCGGAAGGTTCGACAGCGGAGGGAAGTTTAACTAACAAATTCAACACGGGCGACTGGAACGCCAACCAAATGCCCGACAGAAGCAGCCGCGGCCAGTATTGGTGGGATTTGTACGAACGGGTGAGAAAGGCGAATGTAATCCTCGAAGGAGTTCGCAAGTATAATACGCCCGACAACCCGTTGCAGGCAGGGGATTTGTCGAAAAGGCTGGGGGAGACTTACTTCCTGCGCGCCTACTTCCATTACCTGGCGGCCAGAATGTACGGCGAGGTAGTGTACATGAACCGTACCATTTCGCCCACCGAGCCGATGGATTTCAAACAGGAATCTTTCCATTCCATTGCCGCGAAAATTTCCGCCGACTGCGATTCTGCGCTGGCGCTGGTACCCGGGAGCTGGGGCGGTGCTGATTTTGGCCGGGTGGATAAAGGTGCTTGCCTGGGACTGAAAGCGATGATTGCCTGGATGGCGGCTACCCCGATGTGGAATGGCGGTAGTTTTCCGAATGATACCCGCCAGTTTGCTGCGGAATATGCATTCAATCCGGCGCGGTGGACAGCGGCGCGGGATGCAGCCAAAGCGGTAATCGATTTCAAGGTAGACGGTCGCCAGCGTTACAGCCTGTACAAAGGCCACGATGCCAGCGATTTCAGGGACGATGCGGGCGTGAACAATAACAATTCAAAAGTACCTGCGCGGCTCTGGGATTTGTATCACAATATGGAAGCGTTTCAGAATGAGGCGGTTTTCTTTGTGACGCGGGATAAAGACCACAACTGGCAGGGTGACATTTACCCGCCAAGCTGGGGCGGCAGCTCGCGCCAGATGCCGGTTCAGGAGCAGGTTGATGAATATGAATATGTGGCCAAAAACGGGTTTGGTTATCCCATTTACAGTACCAGGGCCAAGGCAGATGGTTATGATGACGCCAATCCATACGAGGGTATCAAACGTGACCCGCGCTTTTATCGCGACATTGTTTACCACGGTTCGACATTCAAGGGAAAGGTGATCAATACTGCCACAGGAGCAGATAAGATCGGAGCGACCAATTCGACTACCACAGGTTATTTTTTGCGTAAAATTTTGCGTGAATCCTGGAACCGGGATAAGAGCTTTGCGATCAGCGGTCCGCCGATCTGGCGTTTACCGGAGTTTATCTACATCTATGCGGAGGCTGTTAACGAATCGGCCGGGCCGAATGCAGAGATATATGCGATGATCAATGAGGTAAGAGCCCGCTCGTTTATGGCGCCTATGCCGCCGGAAGCGCAAGCGAATAAGGCTGTAATGGACGAATACATCAAGCGGGAGCGCCGGGTGGAGCTGTTTTATGAAAACAACAGGATCTGGTCTTCAAGATTGTACCTCGAACCAAGTTCAGCCAAAGAACTCGCAAGAGAGCAGGCGTGGCAAAGTTCAGGCGCTACCAACGAGCAACGCGCGCAGCTGGGCTGGCCTTATCCTAAAACGCAGCGAATGATCAATGGAATGAAACCCGTGGAAGATCCAAACGGGAAAATAGAAGTAGACGGTAAGAAGTACAAAATGCAGCGCTACTTCATAGAAAGCCGCGTCTTCGTAGCGCCAAGGCACTACCTCTTCCCAATCATGCAGGACGAACTACAAAGAACCCCGACATTGAAGCAAAATCCGGGTTGGTAGTGCTTCGACTGCGCTCAGCATGACAATAGGTATGAAGGAGAACTGTCAAACCTGTTTTGTCATTCTGATTTCTATGATAAAACCAAGTGATCGTTATAGGTTGCTTGGTTTTTTATTAGGGCAAAGATGATGTGGACGATT
>NZ_JBHYGF010000304.1:3846-5275 GCF_051859145.1 Dyadobacter sp. | reverse complement strand
CTTTTACGAATGTCCGGTTCCATATAAACGGTTAATCGATAGTAAGTTGCTAGGCGAGCTGGTGCAAAACCGGCGAATTGTTTACCATAAAGATACCTGTCTTGATATTGAAGAAGTCACCAGGCGCATTAAAGCGACGGAAGGGTTCAGGTTTGGTTTGTACGACGCATATATGGTGAATGCAACTGCCTCGCTCCGGGCCGGAGCTGCTGGGTTATCATGCATTCAGGGCAACATATATCCCGAACTTGTAGTGTGGATGTGCAATCATTACGATGATGCGGCACGTGCCGAAGAGACAGATAGGTTGCAGGCATTCTTCAATAATTCAATGGATATCGTGCATACAGCCTATCCGATTATCGCAAAGTACTGCCTTCAAAAACGAGGTTTTCCCATTTCACTTTATACGCGGAGAGAAGTGGACGCACTGACCGAAGAAGTGAAGGAACGTGCTGACAAGTTACTGGCAGAAGCGGACCAGCTTCGCAGTGAGCTTGGAATTGATAGTGTTTTTAAGAACAGCTTCGCAGTGCCTTTGAAATAATACAAACATTTAAAATCAAGAACCATGGCCTTTCCGACCCAGCAGATTTTGCACCGCATTACCGAAGGAGATAGGGCCGCGTTTGCGCAGCTTTGCACCTATTTTCGTGAACCTGCTATGAGTCTTTGCAGGGTTATTTTAAAAGATGAAAGCGAAGCAGAGGCAGTAACAAGCCATGTTTTTGAGAAAATCTGGGAAGACAGGATTCGGTTGGAGGCGGAAGAGAATTTTCAATCATACCTGTTTCTCAATCTGAAAGATCAGATTTTTACGGAGATGAGGAAGTACCAGGACCTTAACGTACGCCAGACCTACCTTGACAAAATGGGTGCAGTCCACAGGTCCTAGTGAAAGCAGATAAGCGTTTGTAGAACTTTTTGACAAAAGACCGGATAGATAAACAAATATTACTCTTTAAATGAATAGCAGACAGATACCTAAACCCTGTCACACTGGACATTTGAAATGAAACCTCATTTTCACAAAGTTCCGATACCTTCGCGAACTTCATTCAGCATCCGCCATGAAAAAGACGCCGGTTTTGGTACAGTCTGGCACTATCACCCTGAGCTGGAATTGCATTATCTGGTAAGAGGCAAGGGAGTACGCTTTATCGGGGACAGTATCAGCAATTTTTCAGACGGCGAACTGATTCTTCTGGGAGAAAACCTGCCACATACCTGGCGTGTGGAAGAAGGTGCGGACAACACAGCTGTTGAAGTAATTATCATCCATTTCCTGCCGAATTGCCTGGGCGGCGATTTTTTGCTTTTACCGGAAGCTTACCAGATTTCTAAACTTTACGAAAAGGCCAAGCGCGGGCTGCTGATATCGGGTAATGCAAAAGAGAAAATAGTCGAACTGATGTATTCCACGGTGAAT
>NZ_JBHYGF010000304.1:0-3836 GCF_051859145.1 Dyadobacter sp. | reverse complement strand
AAAATCTTGACCGGCTGATTGCGCTTTTGTCTATTTTAAAAATATTAGCGGAAACAACGGAATACGAGACCATTGCTTCTGCCCACGCATTTTATAAGTCAAACGACTCTGAAACGCTGCGCCTTAACAAAATTTACGCATACACCTTGTCCAACTACCGGAACGATATCACTTTGCAAGACGTGGCTTCCATCGCTAATCTTGGGATAACGTCGTTTTGCCGGTATTTTAAATTAATGACCAAAAAGACGTACAATGATTTCCTGGTGGAAATACGCATTAGTCAGGCTTGCAGGTTGTTGATTGAGGATAAGCTGGCGACGGAGGTAATCTGCTTTGAGTGCGGCTTCAATAATGTCTCCAATTTTTACAGGCATTTCAAAAAGGTTACGGATATGACTCCGCTGGAATACAAACGAAAGTATTTGTATAAAACCACACCTGAAATGATCTGAGGGGTATTTATCTGTTTTATGTTAAATATCAGGTGTTAGTATAAAAGGCTAATGGTCTTCGATAAGTGAAGTATGTTTTGTGTCTTTCATCCGGATGTAAATCACGAGCGATACAAAAATGCAGACGGTCACATACCAGTAATAATAGCTTTCGTGTCCCAGGTTTTTAAACCAAAGTGCAAAGTATTCTGCCGTTCCTCCGAAGATTGCAACCGTAAGCGAGTAGGGGAGCCCCACGCCCAATGCCCGGACCTCCACTGGGAATAGCTCTGCTTTTACCACCGCATTAATGGAAGTGTACCCGCTTACAATGATCAGCGCTGCCATTAAAAGCGCAAATGCCGACCACATATCCGTGGTTTTGCTCAATGTAGTTAAGAGCGGATAAGTGCAGATGGTACCTAATACACCAAAAGAGATCAGCAACGGTCGCCTGCCAATGCGGTCGCTGAGCGCGCCGAAAAGAGGCTGCAATGCCGCAAAAATGAACAAAGAGCAAAAGGTGAGGATCGTAGATTGGTACTTGGTAAGTCCGACCGTATTGACCAGGAATTTTTGCATGTAAGTGGTATAGGTATAAAATGCGAGCGTGCCGCCGAGTGTCAGACCAATTACAATCAATATTGCTTTGGGATGTTTAAGCAGTTCTTTTAACGAGCCTTCTTTTTTCACCTCCTGCGTTTTTGTCTGAAATGCTTTTGTTTCAGTTAAATGTGCGCGTAAGTACAGGGCGATCAGCGATAATGCGGCGCCGAAAATGAAGGGAATGCGCCAGCCCCATTCGTGCATTTGTTTGTCGGTGAGGAATATATTTTGAAGAATGAGTTGCAAGCCAAGTGCAAGAAGTTGTCCGCCGATCAGTGTTACATATTGAAAACTGGAATAAAAACCCCTGCGTTTCTCAGTAGCTACTTCGCTCAGGTAAGTGGCCGACGTACCGTATTCGCCGCCTACGCTCAGTCCCTGCAGCAAGCGCGCGATCAAAAGCAGTATTGGTGCCAGGATACCGATGCTGTTGTATCCCGGCAAAAATGCAATCAGCAGGGAGCCAAACGACATTAACAATACCGACAAAGTCATCGCGACTTTCCTGCCTCTGGTATCTGCCAGTTTCCCGAAAACATAACCTCCGATTGGCCGCATTAAAAATCCGACTGCAAATATTCCTGCAGTGTTGATCAACTGTACAGTTGGGTTGGAGTCAGGGAAGAAGGTACTTGCGAAATAGAGGGAAAAGGCGGAGTAGGCATACCAATCGTACCATTCAACCAGGTTGCCGGCGGAGCCGCCTATGATTGCCTTTAACCGCCAATTAGTGTCATTTTGAGGTAAATGTTGCTGCATCATGTCAGAATGGGTGTCTGACAAGTTACTCAAATAATGTGCAAATCCACGCCGCAGCATGTGCAACCAGTTGCGAGTGGCCGCTTTTTAGCCGAATGGTTTGATCAGTAGGCAGCAACCCGGCTAGTTTGCTGACCGTGTGAGGTTTCAGGAGTTTATCGTATTGACCGGTAAAGAGAAGAATGCGGATGTGATTAGCTTCGGCAAGTTGCGCTATTTTGGGAATGTCAAAACGCAGGTCGCGGAACGCAGTCCAGGATTTGAAGATAGCTTCCCGCTTTTGAGGTGTGTTGAGAATTTGTTGGGTAAAACGGACAAGACTGCTGTTGATCAACTTTGCGTTTTCCAGCAACTGAATGGTTTGAAAGAAGAATCCGGGTTTTTGCATTACCTGATGAAAAAGCTTGCGGCCAGCTGCATTGCGTACTGCCAGGGTATAAAGCGGATTTTCCGAAATGCCGTCAGGTGCGATCAGGTAAGTATTTTTGACGCTCTCCGGAAAAGTTTCCATTGTAGTCAATGCAAATCTGCCGCCCATACTAAAACCCATTATATCGAAGTCAGCAATGACATTTTTAACTAAAAAGTCGCTGAGCAACTCTTTCCAGAATGGTTTTGAAATGACATTGATTTGGCAATCTGCATTTGCTCCATGAAAAAAGAGGTCGAATGCGTAAATGGTGTAGTGCTTTCCCAGTAAGTGCTCGACAGGCTTAAAGCAACTCAGTCCATCCTGTCCGATGCCGTGAAATGCAAGAAGAATGCGCGGGCCGTGGCCGAGTTTGTGGTAGGGTAAATTGTTATGGCCTAGTTCCAAATCATTTTCACATTGTATGGCAAAAATTTAGGATCCCGACCCAGAACGATATAAGCTTCTTCAAGGGCTTGTGCAATGATAATACGGTCAAATGGATCTCTATGAATATGCTCCATCTCACTTACTCGCATGATATGATCAAAATCAATTGGAAGAATTGCAATATTGGTTCGTGACAAATCAGATAGAAACTCTCGGAATGACTTATTAAGCCTAAGTTTCCTAAGACTGGTTTTAATTCCAATCTCCCATACAGATGCAATACTGACAAATTTCGACTTTGTGGTATCTTCCATGATTGCTAGTACAGGATTGGAAAGCTGTTTATCTCCTTCCATAAACCAAATTAATGTGTGTGTATCAAGAATATAGTTCATTACATATAGTCTTTGAAGTCTTCCAACGGTTCGTCAAAATCATCAGACATTTTAAATGTACCCCTCATCATCCCAAATTTCAGCGGGATTTTTGGCTCTCTTGGGTATTTCATTAAAATCTGGTCCAGAAATTCTGATACCTCCTGCTTAGCTGCATCCGGCAAGTCTAATACCTTCGTCACAAGATCCATGTTGCTCATAACCTTACTTTTTTTACATGAATATAAAAAAAACCTCCTGCTAACGCAATTCCGTTTAGCAGGAGGTAAGTCTTGATGAATTATTATCAGGATTCCATCAAATAAGCCTTGATAAAGTCATTGATCTCACCATTAAGTACTGCATCCGTATTAGATGTCTGGTGATCGGTCCGGTGGTCTTTTACCCGGCGATCATCCAGTACATAGCTTCTGATCTGCGAGCCCCATTCGATTTTTCGTTTGGATGCTTCCACTTCTGCACGTGCTGAATTGCGCTTTTCAAGCTCAATCTGGTACAAACGCGATTTCAAAAGCCTGATTGCGACCTCTTTGTTCATCAGCTGCGACCGTTCTTGCTGGCAGGCGATGATAATGCCCGAAGGTTTGTGATGCAGACGAACCGCAGTCTCCACCTTGTTCACATTCTGTCCACCCGCGCCACCTGAGCGATACGTATCCCAGGTAATGTCTGCCAGGTTTACGTCAATTTCGATGTTATCATCAGCCAACGGATACACATACACTGAGGTAAATGAAGTATGACGCCGCGCATTCGAGTCAAACGGAGAAATGCGCACAAGCCTGTGTACCCCATTTTCGGATTTCAGGTTTCCGTAAGCATATTCACCGTCGATTTCGAGTG
>NZ_JBHYGF010000303.1:0-5283 GCF_051859145.1 Dyadobacter sp. | reverse complement strand
GCCCGTAGAGCTGCTGGAAGATGTCCAGCATGTACTGGAAACCCTCAAAGGAAAGTACAGGCTCATTGTAGCAACAAAAGGCGACTTGCTGGACCAGGAGCGGAAATTACAGAAATCGGGCTTGCTGGAATATTTTCACCACATTGAAATCATGAGCGACAAGCGCGTGCAGGATTACAGCAAGCTCATCAGGCACCTGGATTGCCGCCCGGAAAACTTCCTGATGCTGGGTAACTCGATCAAATCGGATGTACTGCCCGTACTTGAACTCGGAGGCTTTGCGGCACATATTCCATTTCACGTAACCTGGCATCACGAGCACTACGAACACACCCTGGAACACGACAATTTTATGCAGCTGGAAAGATTGGGGGAAATACTGGATCATTTGTAAGTCAGCGCATTTTAAATTTTAAATTGCCCGCGCCCCTCAGGCAGCGGGCGATTTCTTTTCAGGGTCATATGGGAAAATTCCAGATCCATATGCGAAAACTTCTACTAACAACGCTTTTGCTGTTCAGCAGCCTGGTTCTCAAAGCCCAAACAAAAGATGTTTCCTGCGGTACCAAAGAAGAAACTTCAAGGGAAACCGATAGTCTGCTGAACCTGATGCGCCAGTCTCCCGGGCTGATGCGTGCGCGGACAAATGCAGAGATGAAAATTTGCAGGCTGGCTGTCGAAATCGACTCTGATACGTACACGGAGTTCGCCGGAGATACTGCTGCGATCCGGCGTGATGTACTGAAAATGGTTTCCTGGTGCTCCAAAATTTTCGAAGCAGAAACAAATATCCGCCTGGTAGTGAGTGTGATCCGGATCTGGAAGCCCAATGACGCGGATCCTTTCAGGGGTATCAACGACAGCAACGTGCTTCTCGGCCGCATCAATCAGGTGCCGCTTTCAGTCGGTTTTGACAAGCACATTTACCTGTATACCAAACAGCAGAATGGCCCTGGGGGAATTGCTTATCTGTCAGGAGTAGAAAGCGTTTCCCCTTTATACTCGCCGCAGGTGCTGGCGCACGAGCTCGGCCACAATCTCAGTTCGCCGCATACGCACAGCTGCAACTGGCCCGGCGGACCGATCGACTACTGCGCCGTGCCCGAATACGGATGCTATGATAAGTCACTGGAAATGTTACAGGTAAGTACCATTATGAGCTACTGCAACAGCCGCGAAAATACATTTCACCCCTTATCCCGCGAAATTATGATGCTGCACGCGGCAGGTCACTTCGCAAGCATTGGATCTGCCCCTGAGCAGGTGAGCCTGCAACCTGCTTACAACGCAGGAGAGCGGGATTTCTTCACTTTTGATCCTATTTTAGCAGCTACCAGATACCAGCTCAGCATTTCACAAAACGCGGATTTTTCAGGCGAAACCATAACCGAGCTTCCATTCAATGGATTTGAAACGAGCCAGCTTGTCACGGGTACCGGTTATTATTTCAGGATAAAAGCTGTCAATGCACTTGGGGCTTCTGACTGGTCGGCGACTTCCATTTTAACCATTACCCCAAAAAACATCGGTACGCCCGTAATTACAGCGCCACTCGGCGGTGACATGCGACGAGAAACAGGCAGCACAGTTCAGCTGCTTTTCAATGCAGCAGCAGGCGCATCCGCGTATGAGATCCAGATTTCGCAAGCCCTCGACCTTGGTTTTGGCAATACCTTAGTAAACCAGACAATCCCTGCCAACGATTTCAGCTTTACAATCCCTTACCGGATACCTCTGCGCTGGCGGGTAAGAGGGGTTAATGGGAGCGAAAAAGGAAGCTGGTCAGATCATTCCTTCATTCTTCCCAATGTAAGTCCCTATAACGGCCTGATTCTTCCAACCGGCTGGGACGGTCAGCCGACGCCAACTTCGTTTCCCTACTTCTATTCGATGCTGGACCCAACTTCGCAGGTGCGGGTTACGATCGATGACAATGGTGATTTCAGCAGTCCGATGATGGTCAAAGAGCAGGAGCCAACAGGTTTTTTCAAAAATCTCCCAGCCAACCAGACCTTATACATGAAAGTTGAGGAATGGAACAACAACCCGATCATTTATCCCGAAATGCCGCTAGCCAGCTATGTGATGTCGTTTTCAACCGGAAGCACCGAGCTGTCTGACAAAATCACATTTATGACAGAAACGGACGCAAAAGTGTTTGGTAACTTGTCGCAGAACATGGCTGTTTCCGATAAGTATATCTGGTTTGAAACACCAGGCACAGGTTACATCCGCATGAACCCGATCAACCTCAGCTATCAGGTTTTTAACCGGAACACCACCGACGGACTGATCGGCTCGGGTATGTTGCAGCGCTCCCTGCATTCCGACAAAAACAAAATGGTTCAGTTCATGAGCAAAGGTGCCTACAACGCAGTAAGGTGGGCCCGCACGTTGAATGAAGACCTGACAGGAGAATCGACTGTAATCCAGTTTTACGAAGAAGTGTACGACTTTGATCCGGACGGAAAAGTGGCCTGGAATGGAAAGCAGATTTTCTGGGAAAAGAATGGATATGTGATGCAGCACAGGTACTTCGCCCCAAACGAATACATTATTCAGGTTAGAGTTTCGGGAACAAAGGTTTGGACATTGTTGTCAGATTCCAACGACGGTATCAACAAGATTGTAGTCACCGATCTGGAAAATGCCTCGCATTATGAGACGATGAGCCAGAATACTGACCCTAACATTCACAGTATCATTTACCAGATGGAACTGGCACCAGACGGGGCAATCTGGATCCGGCAATACAATTCAAATACTTCGACGAACTCCATAGCGCGCTTTAATGGCAGCAGCTGGACTGTTTATGATCGGAACAACTCCCCGATAAACTCACCTTATACCCTGACATTCGCCCCGGATGGAATACCTTATGTTCTTCAAACAGGCTACCAATCCCAGATCTACCGGTTCAAAGACGGAAGCTGGGAGAATATGGAAGTAGAAATTCCCTATACAAATTTCAGTGGTCAGATGTTTGTTGACAAATATGAAAGCGCCTGGGTTTCTACCATATATGGTATGGTGCGCATCGTTACTTCCAACCTGCTACCAGTGACGCTGGTCAGTTTTGAAGCAGCAAAAATCGAGAATGCGGTGAAGCTGAACTGGCGGGTTGAAGATGAAGTGGATATGCTGGAATATGTGGTAGAACACAGCACCGACGGAAAGAGATTCGAACCAACAGGCCGCATTGAAGCTGCGCAAAAACCCACCTACGAGCTCACGCACCTGTACCCCGCGGCCGGGAAAAACTACTACCGCCTTAAATCCGTGGAGACAGACCAGGATTTCGCATTGAGCAAGATTGTAACAGTGACGTTTCCTGATATTGACGACACCTATTTATATCCAAATCCAACGCAAAATACAGTACGTATCTCCTTGCCACCCGAACAAACCGGGACATCGGGAAGGATTTCGGTCATAACAATGGAAGGAAAAAAGCTGCTCGATAAAGAGGTTCAACTATTGAAAACTTCCGAATCGGTCGACTTATCACCACTTCCCGGCGGACGTTATTTCATCCGCATTGACAATGGGAAGGAGACAATAAGCCGACCTGTTGAGCTTAGGAGGTGATTACTCCCCTAACCCCCATTGTTTGTTAGGCTTTGGTCCCATTTCGAGTTCGAGGGTACCTCCGGCCATTAAGTCGGTATGTGTAAATAAGGGTTTGTTCAAAGGTTTTCCATTGAACCTGGCGCTCTGAATGTACTTGTTCACGACGGAAGCCCCATTGGCGAGCACTGTAAACTGTTTCCCGTTTTGCAGGTCAATGGTTGTTTTCTCAAAAAGCGGGCTTCCGATCGTGTACTCAGGTTTGCCGGGTGTCAGCGGGTAAAAACCCATTGAAGAAAATACCACGAAGGCTGTCATACCACCGCCGTCTTCATCGCCGGGTATCCCGAAAATGTTGTCTTTAAACCAAACATCCAGCAAAAACCGGATCTGTTTCTGGGTTTTCCAGGGGGAGGTGCTGTTGTACAAATATGGAATGTGAAAGCTCGGCTCGTTGCCCATTGAAAACTGGCCCACATTGCCGGTCGCATCGGGAAACTTGGCCCAGAACTCGTATTTGCTTCTTCCCAGATCTTCGCGGAAAAGCTGGTCGAGCTCTGCTTCGAATTGCTGCTTCCCACCCATTAAGCCGATCAGCCCGGGAATATCGTGCTGCACCTGCCACTTGTAAGTGTACCCATTATTTTCGTCGTAATACTCACGTCCGCCCATTCCGCCGTCAAACTTGGGGTCAATCTTGATAAAATTCCCTTTGCGGTCTTTGGGAATAAACATCATCTGCTCTTTGTGCCAGAGGTTTTTGTAGTTCAAAGCGCGCTTGCTGAAAATGGCGTGATCCTGAGTTTTACCCAGTGCAGCAGCCATTTCCGCGACTGCCCAATCATCATAAGCCCCGCCCAGCGTCACTGCTACCGACTGTCGTTTTTCAAATGGCGTAACGAGCTTCACCGTTTCCTTTTCTCCCTTTCCAAGCGCAGGATAGTATCCGTTTTTCAGATAAAAATCATCCAGCTCGCACTTCGGTCCATTCACCCAGGGCAGCATGGTAGCCTCGTTGGCATTCTTCACCATTCCCTCGTACGCTTTTTCAATTTCAAAATTGCGCAGCCCCTTCTTGTAACCATCGAGCAGCACAATGGACGAGTGAAACCCATTCATGCAGGGATTATCTCCAAACAAAACAGGAAACTGCGGGATCCAGCCACTCTGCTTGTACATATCTACAAAAGATTGCAGCATATCCTCTTCCTGCCCCGGGTTGAGAATGGTGCGGAGCGGGTGGTGCGCCAGGTAAGTATCCCACATCCAGTCGTCTACGTAAAAAGTGCGGTTCTCGTGATGTACCTTGTTGTCATATCCGCTGTAATATTTCCCGTCTTCCGAAATGTCGACCATCCGCTCGTAAGTCCGGTATAATGCGGTATAAAAGCTTCTTTTTTGCGCCTCAGTGCCGCCTTGTACGTTGATCTGTCCGATTACCTTCTCCCACGCACGCTCTCCCTGCTTTTTGAGGGTTTCAAAATCCGTCGCTTTCAGTTCATTCTCGAAGTTCTTTTTCGCCTGCTCGGCAGACACGAAGGAGATTGCGTATTTCAGTTCTATTTCTTTATCATTTCTCGGGAAATTGATGGCGGCACGGGCGTTCTTACCTTCCACCTTCCGGGCTGCACCCAGCTTGTCTCCCATTCCGGTAACCACATTACCGCTTTCATTGAAAACACCATATAAATGGATTTTCATGCCGTGGTACAGCTC
>NZ_JBHYGF010000302.1:0-5299 GCF_051859145.1 Dyadobacter sp. | reverse complement strand
AAAACGTGTATCTCAACACCAACGAACATACCCGGAACGATTCGCAGGTACAAAGTCGGGACGCGCGCTTTGTGCGTGATTTCCGCGACCGCTACCCGGTTCACAACCTGTTGAGACTGGCCCCGCTCATGCACCAGCTGCGCGCCACGAAACATCCCATTGAAGTAGAGTTACTTCAAAGAGCTTGTACAATTACCAGGGCGGGTTTTGAACGTGTACTTAAATTCGTCAAGCCTGGCGTACATGAATTTGAGATTGAGGCTGAGCTGGTGCACGAGTTTATCCGCAACCGCTCCAAAGGTTTTTCTTACCAGCCCATTATTGCCTCGGGGGCAAATGCGTGCGTTTTGCATTACATTCAAAACGATCAGCCCTGCAAAGATGGCGACATTATATTACTCGATGTAGCTGCTGAATACGCCAATTACGGAGCCGATCTGAGCCGGAGTATTCCTGTGAATGGACGGTTTACCAAAAGGCAGCGCGATGTGTATGATGCTGTGCTGCGCGTGTTCAAAGCTGCAAAGGGAATGCTGGTTAGTGGGAATTTGTGGGATGAATACCACCGTGAAGTGGGTAAGGTAATGGAAAGCGAGCTGATCGGTCTTGGCTTACTTTCAAAAGAAGCGATCGAAAAACAGGATCCTGACTGGCCGGCTTACAAAAAGTACTTCCCGCACGGTACCTCTCACTTCCTCGGGCTGGATATCCACGACGTCGGCAATAAGTACCGCCGCTTCGAACCTGGGATGGTGTTAACCTGTGAGCCAGGCATTTACATTCGTGAAGAGAGCCTGGGAATCCGGCTTGAAAACGATATTCTGATTACTGAAACAGGTAACATTGATTTAATGGCAGATATTCCGCTGGAAGCGGAGGAGATTGAGGCGATAATGAATAGCTGAGAATTGAATTGATCCTGAGAAGTATTAACTCTTTCGACAACAGGAGGCTCCGCAGGAGCCCGCAATCGTGGACTTGTCTTCTGCTATAAACAGGAAGCTCCCCAGGAGCTTTGCGATAACAGCCAAAAGCATTCGTCAAGCTGTTTGTTATTATCAGGGATTAAAGGATCAAATGGCTCCAGAGGAGCCCCCTGTTTATAGCGATCTGGGTCGAAAGAAAAACCGGTCTCGCGTGATAGATCATTATGTAATTTTGCCAGCCGGGGAGATTCACATCTTTCCGGCTTTTGTTTTTACTGACACAAAAATCACATTGCATGAATTTCCTTCCGGAAGACATTTATAAGCTGCTTTTATCTTTCCTCCTTGGCGCTATTATCGGTGCGGAGCGTGAGTACCGGAGCAAGTCTGCCGGCTTGCGGACTATGATCCTGATCGCGGTGGGCTCCACGCTTTTTACGATTTTGTCCATTCGGGTCAGTTCGGATGCGGGGAGGATTGCAGCGAACATTGTAACAGGGATCGGTTTTATAGGTGCGGGGATCATTTTCCGGGAAAATAACCGCGTAGTGGGTATTACAACTGCTGCGATCGTGTGGGTTACAGCCGCAGTCGGAATGGGAATTGGAGCGGGTTACTACGAAGCAACTTTCGCATGTTTTGTGATTTCCGGTATGTCGCTGGTCATCCTGGCGCCGGTTCAGAAGTTTATCCGTAAAAGAAGCCAGATCCGTAATTACAGGCTCGTTTGCATTTACCAGCAGCAATCGCTCAAAGTGTACGAGGATATGTTCAAGGAGCTTGATATGACCATCTTGCGCGGGGAGCAAAGCCGGGTTGGAGATAATATAACCGGAAGCTGGACTTTACAAGGCTCCGAAAAGCACCACAATGAGCTCACCAAACAGCTCCTGAATGATCCCGCAATCAAGGAATTTGATTTTTGAAAATGACGGATATCATTCAACTCACATTAGTTTTTAATTAAAATTGGCGTTTCAAACACGTTAAACAAGTTTTCCAGCTACATCAAACCGTTATAATAGTTGTCAGGGAAACTTTATAAAGTGAAATAAACATTTATACTAAAACAACCCGAAACCTTACTGATTTGCCTGCTGGCATTTAAGTCCATTTTCCATTAAAAAAATGTCTGACATAGTTAAGCAAAAGCTTTGGGAGATTATCAGCCGGAACACTTCTGCTACGGAATCCGAATGGCTGCAGCAAAAAGGATCTGCTGCACCTCTTGAATTAATGACAGCTTTCGTAGCAGCACCGCGCTTTCTTGCCAAGAAAATCGTGAAGGTATCCGAAGACGAACAATGGTCGCTCGATACGGAGATACCTGGCTTTTCAGTGAATAACTGGTCTCTCGTGCGTTTGAGCCGCGTGTGGCTGCTGACCCAGCTCGACTCGTCGGACAAAGAGGATTATGTCAAAAACATTGAAACCCTTTTTGATACAGCCGAGATGAATGAGCTGGTGGCGCTCTATTCCGCATTGCCGCTGCTCTCCTACCCCGAACATTGGCTTTTCAGGGCTACTGATGCGGTGCGATCCAATATGGGTTTTGTATTTGATGCGATTGCATTGCATAATCCTTATCCGGCAAAACATTTCAGCGAACTCGCCTGGAACCAGCTGGTACTGAAAACGATCTTCAACGACAAGCCTATTCATTTGATCGAAGGGCTGGAAAACCGCGCGAATGAAAAGCTCGCATTAACCCTATCCGACTTCGCGCACGAACGCTGGGCTGCCGGCCGCAGTGTGGCGCCGCAGGTCTGGCGGCTGGTGGGCAAGTTTATGAACCCGGCTTTGCTCGCAGATATGCAGCATCTTTTTGAATCCGAAAACAGCGAAGATCGCAAAGCAGCTGCACTCGCCTGCGCCGATTCGACCTTAACCAATGCAAACTACCTTTTGGCCAAATATACCGACCTTGAAAAGTCTGTCAAATTAGGTGAACTTACCTGGGCCGAACTTGAACATTCCTGATTATGTGCTTAAACCCAAACGAAACCGCGCCCAACCCGTCGCACTTTGAAGATAGTGACGAAACCTCCACCGCGCACCGCGATATTGCCTGGAACGATTACAGCGAGCTGATCAAAGGAATGCGGTTTTTCGACCCGCATATCCACATGGTTTCCCGCACAACCGACGATTACCAGGCCATGCACCAGGCCGGGATTGTCGCATTGATCGAGCCCGCTTTCTGGGTTGGTCAGCCGCGCACTGGGCTTTCCAGCTTCAAAGATTATTACAGCAGTCTCGTAGGCTGGGAGAGATTCCGCTCCTCGCAGTTTGGTATCAAACATTATTGCACAATGGGCTTGAACTCCCGCGAAGCAAACAATGAACCGCTGGCCGAGCAGGTAATGGAGATTTTACCCCTTTATATATACAAAGAAGGTGTTGTGGGTGTTGGAGAAATCGGTTTTGATGACCAGACACCTGCCGAGGAAAAATATTACAGACTGCAACTTGAACTCGCAAAAGAAGCAAAGCTGCCTGTCCAGATCCACACGCCGCACCGCGACAAAAAGAAAGGTACCGAGCGTTCCATGGCGATCGCGATTGAGCACGGTATTGATCCGTCGTGGGTGATTGTAGACCATAACAATGAAGAAACCGTGAAAAGTGTGCTTGACCAGGGTTTCTGGGCTGCATTCACGATTTACCCTTTTACCAAAATGGGTAATGAAAGAATGGTGAAAGTGGTGGAACAATACGGACCCGAGTGCATTATGATCAATTCTGCGGCTGACTGGGGGATTTCCGATCCGCTGGCTATTCCAAAAACAGCTGCATTGATGAAAATGAAAGGGATTTCAGACGAGGCGATCCGGCAGGTAACCTACCAGAATGCGATCGATGCTTTTGGTAAAAGCGGACAGATCGATGTAAGTGATTTTGAAAATGGCTACGAGGTCGACCAGACTGCCAAGTTTCATGGAAACAGCATTTTGCGCGGCGGTCAGCAGCCAGCTCCGGTTAAGGATTCCCTAGTAATCAGGTAACGTGAGCAGCATCAAACCCTATCTACAACTAACGCGCCCGGCTAACCTGGTCACCGCCGTTGCCGACATACTCGCCGGTCTTGCGATCGCCCAGTTTACCTTTTCTGACTTCTCACCTGCGTGGCTCGTACTTTCCACACTGGGACTGTACGGAGGCGGCGTGGTGATGAATGACGTTTTCGATGCCAAACTGGATAGTATTGAACGCCCAGAGCGGCCCATTCCGAGCGGCAAAGTACCGCTGGTGCAGGCTACTTTCCTGGGTATTTCCTTGCTGGTGTTCGGTATGCTTACCGCTGCATTATTCAGCGGATTAAGCGGGTTGATAGCAGTTGTGATTGCATTGCTGACGATTCTGTACAATCGCTTTGCCAAACACCACGCATTTTTCGGTCCGCTTACAATGGGCTTGTGCCGCGGCGCCAACCTGATCCTGGGAATGAGCGTTATACCTGAATCTTTTCAAAAATATGCCTGGATTGCATTGCTGCCGATTGCCTACATTTTCGCGATCACGATGATCAGTCAGGATGAAGTGCACGGCGGGAAAAAGCGGACTTTATACATTGCTGCGCTGCTTTATGCAATCGTACTGATTGCCCAGCTGATCATCGCAGAACGTGGCGGTAACCTGCTGTTTACGATCCCAATTGTGTTGCTCCACGCCCGGCTGATCGGCCGGCCGCTTTGGAATGCAATGCAAAATCCTATTGGTCCGCTCATTGGCAAAGCGGTGAAAGCCGGTGTGATTTCGCTGATCGTGATGAATGCTTCCTGGTGCGTGGCTTTCGGCTTGCTGCCGCTCGGACTGGCGGTACTTGCATTACTGCCGCTATCCATGCTGCTGGCGAAGGTTTTCGCCGTAACTTAGTATTTAAAATAAACCCACATTGCCTGCAATGTCATTTTCAATGCAAACCATACAACAGCGTTTCAAAATAGAATATAATTATGCGGTGTACTTCACACAGCATTTATTCGATGTAAATAACCCGCTGCTGAAAGATTTTTTCAGCGGTTTTTCAGAAGAAGGATTTCAAAGAAAGGCCCTGGTGATCGTGGACGCAGGTTTCGCTGCTTTTCACCCGACGCTTTCCGAGGAAATCAGAAGCTACTTTTCGACTGCGGTTCCGCAGATTCAGCTTGCTGCGGATATCATGATCGTAGCAGGCGGCGAAGCTTGCAAGAATGATCCTGCATTGTTCGAAAGTCTGGTAGAAGCCGTGGACGTACACGGTATCGACCGCCATTCTTTCATTATCGGGATTGGCGGCGGAGCGGTGCTTGACCTGGTAGGTTATGCAGCGGCAGTTTCGCACCGGGGTATCAAGCTGATCCGCATTCCGACGACCGTTTTGGCACAAAATG
>NZ_JBHYGF010000301.1:14281-27106 GCF_051859145.1 Dyadobacter sp. | reverse complement strand
CGGAGTGTTGATATGGGAGCATTCCGATCCGCAAAATGAATGGGCCGACAACAGGCTCCGGAAATTCCTAAGCCGTTTTCTGAAACAGGAAAATGAAGACCAGGCAGTTGCCGGGCTGGTGCAAAGCGTACAATTCGGCTATTTCCGGGATAATGCGGCTAACCATTTTTCGCAAACTGATAACTACTACCACAGCGCGATCGTCCTGTTCGGGGCTGAGGGAAATATTTCGCATATACAGGTACGTTCTCTCGCCTTTTCCGATCCTGAATCAGATGCCCGCTACATCGTCACCGCTTTTGAAGCAACAGACAGGATTACCGGCGCGCCAGTCAGCGAAGGGCGCCTCTACCATACCTTTCTGAGCAGTCAGACAGTTTACGTGGCAGGAATTGATCTGGCAGGTAATTATATATATGTCAATGATTTTTTCTGCAAATCCTTTCAGCTCGACCGCCGCGACGTACTCGGCATTTCGTCCGTATCAGGCATTGTTCCGGAAGATGTTGAGAAATGCATAAGTACGGGCGCACACTGCATCAAAGTACCCAACGTCCCGCATCCCGTCAAGCTCCGTAAGTTTTGTTCAAATGGCGGGATTAAAACCACACAATGGGAATTTACGGGCATCACGAATGCAGCCGGTGAAGTAGCGGAGCTTTTCTGCGTGGGTTATGATATAACGCAGCAGGTGAAAGTGGAAGAAGACCTGTCGGTGCTGGTATCCAATATGCAGGATGTACTTTTTACCATTGACAGAAAAGGCATATTCACATATGTGTCACCAAGCTGGACAGCTACCTACGGTTATTCGATTGAAGAAACCGTCGGCCGTTCCTTTGCAGGGTTCATTCACCCCGACGATTTTGAGATTTGTTTCAAGGCTTTACAGCAAACGATAGAGCTGGGCTTGCCGCTGCCGGGAGGAGTGGAACACCGGATCAGGCACAAGGACGGAAGCTGGTCATGGAGTAATACCACGGCCAATGTGGACCCGGTTACTCAGGAAATCATTCTGACAAGTCACAATATAACGGAGCTGCGTAACTCGCGTGAAAGGTTGAAGGAACTGGCCATTGTGGCCTCCAATACAACCGATTACATTGTTATTACAAACGGAAAAGGCATTATAACATGGGTTAACAGAGCCTACGAACAGCGCTCCGGGTACAGCCGGAAAGAAGCCAAAGGACAGCAGCCGGATGACCTGATCAAAGGTCCGGAAACGGATCATGAAACGATTGAGCGCATTTATGCCCGCAGCAAGCAAAAACTGGTTGTGGAGGAGGAGCTGCTGTGCTATTCGAGGTCGGGAGAAAAATACTGGATCGACCTGAAAGTGATTCCTGTATTCAACGAGAATGGCGATTGTACCAACTACATCGCCATTGAACGGGATATCACCGCCCGGAGGAAGTCCGACGACGAGCTGCGCCGGATCAAGGAAATGCTGGAACAAACTAACCTGGTTGCATTGATCGGCGGCTGGGAGCTTTATCCCCAGACAAATGAACTCTTCTGGTCTTCTATGACCCGGCAACTGCACGAAGTGGACGCTGACTTTGTGCCCGATCTCTCCACCGCCATGCATTTTTACAAGGAAGGAGACAGCAGAAAAGCCATTGAGGAAGTGGTAAAAGAAGGCTTGCTCCACGGTACCGGCTGGGATCTGGAACTTCAGATCGTGACGGCGAAGGGAAATGAGGTTTGGATACGCACCATTGGTCAGGCCGAAATGAAGGACGGAAACTGCATCAGACTTTACGGCGCGTTCCAGGATATTACTACCAAAAAGAAGGCGCAGGTAGAGATCCTGCAGTCAGAAGCGAAGTTCAGGAGCTTATACGATTCTACGAGTGACGCGGTATTGCTTTTCAATAGTCAGGGTTACCTGGATTGTAACGAAGCTGCGCTGCGTATGTTCGGGCTGGATTCTGTGGAGACATTGCGGCAAATGGAACTGGGTGATTTATCCAGCCAGGAAAATGAGGAACAAACAGCAGTGCGTCAGTCTGGTCTCCTCCTCGACGCGGTCTACCAGAAAGGAAGCCACAGCTTTGAATGGGTTTATCGCAGGTTTGGTAAGAAGAAAGAAAACTTTATTGCCGAGGTACTGCTAAACCTGATCAATGTAAATGATCAGGACATTATCCAGGCAGTTGTGCGGGATATTACCACCAGGAAACAGGCTGAACTGGAATTGCTGGAAGCGCGTGAGCATGCAGAAGCAGCCAGCAAGCTGAAATCCGAGTTCCTGGCCAATATGAGCCACGAAATCAGGACACCGCTTAATGGGGTTGTAGGATTTACGGACCTGCTGATGAAGACCAACCTGGATGAAACGCAGCAACAGTATATGTCCATGGTTTTCCAATCCGCGAACTCGCTGCTGGACATTATCAACGACATTCTCGACTTTTCAAAAATAGAAGCGGGCAAGCTTGACCTCACGCTCGAAAAAACCGACTTACTGGAAGTTTGCGGACAGGTAGCGGATATGGTAACGTACCAGGCGCAGCAGAAGCAGCTGGAAATGTTACTGAACATCCCGCCGGAGGTACCGCATTTCGTCTGGGCCGATCCGCTGCGGCTGCGGCAGATCCTGGTTAACCTCCTCAGTAATGCAGTTAAATTCACGCCCTCGGGCGAGATAGAGTTGAAAATTGAGCTGTTGGAGAAGTCAGAACCTGACAATTATACCTTCCGCTTTTCGGTCAGGGATACCGGCATTGGTATAGAGCCACAGAACCAGCGCAGGATTTTCGAAGCTTTTTCACAGGAAGATTCTTCCACAACCAAACGTTTTGGCGGCACCGGACTGGGTCTTACTATTTCAAATCGTCTGCTTGGACTGATGAAGAGCCACTTACAGCTCGAAAGCGTTGTTGAGAAAGGCAGTACCTTCTTTTTCGACGTTACTTTTAGCGCAGTGGAAGGTCAGGATCTGTTTGAATGGAAGAATGTGGAGGGCGTGGAGAAGATACTGGTCGTGGACGATAATGAAAACAATGGGAAAATCCTGCGTGAAATGCTGTCCAACAAGCAGATCGGGTCAACTTATGCGAGAAGCGGGCAAGAGGCGCTGGATCTGCTGGCGACCGGTGAAAGTTTTGATGTGATTTTAATGGATTGCAAAATGCCCGATATGGGTGGTATTGAATCGCTGAAAAAGATCAGGGAGTTGCAGGGGTGCAATATGGAGCAGCAACCTGTGTTTTTGTTAAATGATTCTTTTGAAGACGAAATGTTGAATGTACTCCGCGACGAGTTAGGTGTGCAGCACTTTTTGATAAAACCGGTAAAAATCCAGCAGCTTTTTTCAGCCATTTCGAGCCTGGGAACAAAGTCGCAGCAAACTGTGCAGTTAGCCGAGCCACCAGCCGAAGTGCCGCAGAATGATTCACAGGTAACGGTATTGATTGCCGAAGATCACCAGATCAACATGTTGCTGGTGAAGTCCATGCTCCTGAAAATCATACCTCATGCCCGTATTATAGAGGCTGCCAACGGAAAAGAGGCGATCGATGCATTCCATAAAACCAATCCCGAAATCGTTTTTATGGATATTCAGATGCCCGAGATGAATGGATATGAAGCAGCACGGCGTATCCGAAAGATGGAACGGAACAAGCGCGTACCGATCATAGCACTCACCGCAGGTACCGTAGTAGGCGAAAGAGAAAAGTGTATCGATGCAGGAATGGACGACTATTTGACAAAACCGGTATTAAAGGATACATTGGAAGAGGCTATTTTCAAATGGCTGATCAAGACGCAATAGCCTCTGATGCAAAGATCTACAAGAGCATTTTATATCATTTTCTTCCTTTTCGCAGTCTGCCTGAAAGCAGCTGCGGCTGAGCCGACGCTTTCTGTTTCGGCTGAAAAGCTGCGCATTCCACGGCTTGAACAGCTGTACAAACAGGCGGATAGTTTTACGACCGGTTCACCCGATTCGCTGAGACGCATTGCCGGGTTGATCAAAAAAGAGGGGACGGGGCTGAACAATGCGCAGGCACTTGTACGCGGAACGCGCTACCAGGCGCAGGCACTCTGGCGCTTGGGTAACCACAAGGAAGCCATGAAACTGGCTATTGTCGCGCTGAAAGATGCAGAGAAGTGGAAGCTGACAGGCGAGCTGCCGGATATTTACGCGGTAATAGGGAATTTGCATAAAGAAAAAGCCAATTACAGCATGGCGCTGGCCGCCGTAGATAAAGGTATGTCCATTGCGAGGAAGAGCAGGGATACTGCCTCGGTGATCTATATGGCGCGGCTGGAAGCGATGTTCACGCAGGGGCTCGGCTCCGACAGGGAAGATACTGCATTGATCCACAAATCTTTGAAGATGCACCTGCAAGGTCTTAAACTGGCTGAATCGTCGGCACGGTTTGAAAAACAGCGGATTGGTTACTATAACAATATCGCGCAAGTGTACGTGAAAAGGAGAGAGCTGGACAATGCGCGTTTCTACGTGACCAAAGGCATTGAACTTGCCAAAAAATACGACCAGCTGCTATCACTTACTTACTCTTACACCTGGCTTTCGCAGGTATACCTGGGCGAGGGCGACAAACAAAACAGCATTTACTACCTCAAAGAAGCATTGAACATTACGCGTCAGCTGAAAAATCCATTCCGTGAAATGGAGGTAAACCGCTACCTCTACCGCACGCTGAACGAAATGAACAGTTACAAAGATGCATTGGACGCTTATACCCGCTACATCGAAATCCGCGACTCGCTTCGTGTATTGGAGAACGTGCGGCAGATCGGTGAGATGCAGGAGCAATATGAGGCTGGGAAAAAAGACCAGCAGATCAGTTCACTGGCGCAGATCAACAAAGTAAAAACGCGGGAGACAATCTGGGCGCTGGCTGGTTTGGCAGTATTTCTGGTACTGTCGGTGTTCATGCTGTTTCAGTACCGCACAATATCCAGAACGAACCAGGAGCTTGCCAGCAACAATGCGAAGATCAATGAGCAGACCGAGAAGTTGAAAATACTGATGAAAGAGCTGCACCACCGCGTGAAGAACAACCTGCAAACCGTATCCAGCTTGCTCAGCATGCAGTCCAGCCGGCTGACCGACGATGATGCGCGCAACAGTATGCGCGCAGGCCAGCAGCGCATTGAAGCGATGTCGCTGATCCACAAAAGTTTGTACGGGCAGGATGCGGTGAATCTGGTGGATATGAAGGAATATATGGAGAACCTGGTCGACAGTGTTATGCAAAGCTTTGGTGTCGAGTCTGGCGACCTGGATCTGCGGCTCAATGTATCCGTGATGGAAATCGATATCGATGTAGCGATGCCCACCGGGTTGATTGTCAATGAATGGGTAACCAATTATTTCAAGTACGCTTTTAATTCTACAACTGATCCGCAATTATCTGTTATATTGGAAGCCCGGGTGGAAGAAGGAAAGTCGCTGCTGCTGCAAATTATGGACAATGGACCGGGTATGAGCCTTGACAAGTGGAAAAAGCCTTCCGGGTCATTCGGAATGAAGCTGGTGCAGGTACTGGCCAAACAGCTGGGCGCGAAATGCAGCGTGCAAGTTTCCGGAGGTACGACATTTATAATGGAAATTCCCGCCGCTTCGATTGCGGGTAACAGGTAAAAGCTGCCTGAGAAAAAGTTGCGCTATGAAAAAAACAATAAAAATCCTCGTCGTCGAGGATGAGGGTATCCAGGCAATGGGACTCGAAGAAACACTTGATCAGGCTGGATATGAGGTTGTAGGTATTGCCGACAACAGCGAAGAAGTACTCGGCTTTGTGAATACCGAAGACGTGGACGTGATCATTATGGATATTCACATTAAAGGAGAAGTCGACGGAATCGATACCGCAATGCGCGTCCGCGAGATTAAAGCGGGCATTCCGATCATTTACCTGACCGCGTACATGGACCAGGAAACGGTACGGCGCGCATCCGAAACACACCCCGCCGGCTACATTACCAAGCCCTACCGCCAGGCGCAGCTGCTCAGCAGTATTGAAGCCGCTATTCAGCAGATATGATAAAAGGGATTCCCGATGACGGAAATCCCTCCTGATCTTTTTGGATAAAACGTCCTTTTAGCCATTTACAACCTGCCCTCCATTGGGGTGCAGCACTTGTCCGCTCATATAGGAAGCGTCGTCGCTCGCCAGGAACACGTAGCAGGTGGCTACCTCGCTTGGCTGGCCCGGTCGTTTCATCGGTGTATCTTTTCCAAATTTCTCAACCCGCTCCGAATCAAATGTGGCAGGGATCAATGGCGTCCAGATCGGCCCGGGCGCTACCGCATTCACGCGGATGCCTTTTTCTGATAAGCTGCCAGCGAGCGAGCGGGTATATCCTACGATCGCACCTTTCGTCGAAGAGTAGTCAAGCAGGCTCGGACTGCCGTGGTAAGCTGTTACTGATGTGGTATTAACAATACAGTCCCCTTCACTCAGGTGTTCCAACGCAGCCTGTGTGAAATAAAAGAATGAGAAGATATTGGTAGAAAAGGTATCCGAAAGCTGCTGGGCAGTAATTTCCCTGATATCGTCCTTAGGATGCTGCTCAGCCGCATTGTTAACCAGGATATTCAGTTTTCCAAACTCACGTACGGTCTGGCTTACGGCATCTTTGCAAAAAGCTTCGTCGCGGATATCCCCTCTGATCAGCAGACAGGTTTTTCCCTCTGCTTCCACCAGCGACTTGGTTTCGGTCGCGTCCTGCGTTTCATCCAGGTATACAATCGCGACATCGGCGCCTTCTCTTGCGAAATGCACAGCCACGGCACGGCCAATTCCGCTGTCACCACCTGTAATCAAGGCTGTTTTTCCTTGCAGCTTGCCACTTCCGCGGTAATTCTCACGGATAATCACCGGTGCCGGATCCATTTCCTGTTCAATGCCGGGCTGCTTGCTTTGGGTCTGTCCCTTGGTATCAATGTCGTAATTCATGATAAGGTTTTTTTTGATGTTGATAAATGAGAAAGCCACGCTAGTCAAAAACGATATGCCACGTCTGGCAAGCGCCTCAAACTGCTTCGACCTGCAACAACGTCAGGCAGATATTCCTGTAATGAGTAAAGAATTTCACAGTACAAGCGCGCTACGCTGCTATTGAAAGTGTATTGCAAATACCTGTTTTGCACACCCCAAAACTGCCCGGCACAATTATATTGAGCGAGGGGCAAAGATTCTAAATCGACTCATTATGGCTACGAAGAAGGTAGTAATCATAGGCGGAGGCTTCGCAGGTATCAACCTGGCGCAGAAGCTGTCCAAAGACAAACAGTTTGATATCACATTGGTGGACAAGAATAACTACAATTTCTTTCCGCCACTGCTGTATCAGGTAGCAACCGGATTTTTGGAAGCTTCCAATATCAGCTATCCTTTCAGGAAGTTTTTTCAGGAAAAAACCAATCTCAGGTTTAGCCTCGGCGCATTCAAAGAAGTATTTCCAGCCGAAAACCGCGTGCTTACCGATACCGGCGATTTGTACTACGACTATCTGGTGTTCGCCACCGGTACCGAAACCAATTACTTCGGAATGGAGAATGTGAAAAAGAATGCGGTACCGATGAAAACGGTCAAAGATGCATTGGCGCTGCGGAACCACGTACTTGAAAACAAGGAAAGAGCCACCAAGATCACCGACCCGGTGGAAAGGCGAAAGGTATTGTCCATTGTAGTGGCCGGCGCTGGCCCGACCGGTGTGGAAATATCAGGTATGCTGGCAGAAATGCACAAGGCATTTTCAAGAAAGATTATCCTGAGCTGAACCGTGACGAAGTAGAGATATACCTTGTGGATGCATTGCCTGTTGTGCTTAATCCTATGAGCAAAAAAGCACAGGAGGAAACATTGGAAGAGCTGCGGGGATTGGGTATTAAGGTACTGCTTGACCATGCTGTCAAAGATTACGACAATGGTGTAGTGAGTTTTGCAAACGGAAAAACGATTGAAACTGAAACGCTGATCTGGACTTCGGGCGTCGTGGGTGTTGAGCTGCCGGGCTTGCCAAAAGAAGTATTCGGCCGCGGCCGGCGGGTTTTTGTTGACCGGAATAATAAAGTAAAAGGATACAGCAACATATATGCGCTCGGAGATATCTGTGCTATGGAAGGCGATCCTGAGTTCCCAAACGGTCATCCTCAACTGGCGCAGGTGGCGATTCAGCAGGGGAGGAACCTTGCCAAAAACCTGCGGTTGATGCAGGAAGGAAAGACGCTGGTCGACTTTTCATACAAGGATAAAGGCTCCATGGCGATCATTGGCGTCAACAAGGCGGTGGCCGATTTGCCTGGCTTGCATTTCAAAGGTTTTATAGCTTACTTTCTATGGCTGGTCGTGCATTTGTTTTCACTTATCCGCTACCGTAACCAGGTCAAGACTTTATATAACTGGATAGTCGCTTTTTTTACACGGGATCAGTCGCTGCGCTTTATCCTTGATTCCAAGCCAGATAAGTAGAAGATTGAACTTCTGAATAAAATTTAACAGTGTTATTTTTTTCTATCAAATCCTATGCTGCAAAGTATTACCGACCACTCAGAGCATCCCTTTGAGTGGCTGGATGTGTCAGATCCCGATCAGGAAGAGCTTGCCAATCTTACTAGTAAATACGCATTGCACGATTCTTCAATTAAAGACTGGCTGCAAGCTGATCACCTTCCGAAATATGAGCACGTAGGAAGCTATGCATTTATCATTTTCAGGATACACGCCGAAAAGACGGCTGTTGAGGCAGATACTGTCCCCGAACTGACGGATAAAGTAGCGATTTTCATGTTTGAAGACCGGGTAATTACGCTGCACAAACACGAATGGTCTGGTCCGCAGCAGATTAAGGAGAACCGAATCAGCCAGCACGGCTGCGAGAACACCCACCAGCTGGTGAATGAGATTGTTAAAGTTTGTTTAAGTAGCTATGAAGATCCCTCGGCCCGGCTCACACGCGACATTGAGTATTACGAGGAAAATATGTTCCTGAAAACGCGCAAAGCATCGCTATTAAAGGGACTATATTATTTAAGAAGAAAAGTGGAAGTGACCAGGCGCGTGATCATGCTTTCCCATGACATCATCGACCGGATAGATTCACCCGAACAATCCAACACCTACACCAGGGATACCCGCGATCTTTACGTAAAGCTGCATAGCATCTACGATACGCTTTTTGAAAATATGAACCAGCTGGTGATGATTTACTTCTCCATCTCATCGCAGCGGACAAACGATATTGTGCGGGTACTTACCGTGTTTTCGGTGTTTTTTATGCCACTGACTTTTATTGTCGGCATTTATGGAATGAACTTCAAGTTTATGCCCGAGCTGGACTGGAAGTATGGATATCCTGCGGTAATGATTTTGATGGCTGCGATTACAGGCGGCATTTATATCTGGTTTAAAAAAAGAGGCTGGCTTTAAACCGGCATTCCCCTGCTTTATCGCGTCATTTTAATATGAAAAAAAATGCTTTGCCGGGCTTTGTAGCGGCATTCCTGTTGATGTTAGTTGGAGTTTTTGTTGAAGCAAATGTATCTGCATTTGCTGTTCCAAAGGCGCCTGTTAATCTCATTGCAACGCCTGTATCAGTAAGTCAGATCACACTTAGCTGGACGGATATTTCCACGGATGAAGTCACCTTCGAGCTGGAAAGTGCTACTGACGGAATCAAGTACACTAAACTTGCTGACCTGAAATTCAACACTGTAAGCTACATTCATGACTCGCTGAAAGCCTCTACCAAATACTGGTACCGCATTCGCGCAAAGAATGTAAGCGGCTATTCTGCTTACTCCAATGTAGCCAGTGCCACAACCCTGACACCAGTTATTACAATCCCCAAACCACCTTCCGCACTCGTCGCGACGGCAGTCTCCGCAAGTCAGATCAATCTCGGGTGGACAGATAATTCAAGTGACGAGACATCTTTTGAAGTCGAGAGCTCGCTAGATGGGGTCACTTTCGGGAAGATCGCTGATGTTGCTGCGAATACCGTCATTTATCAGCATACCGGCTTAAAACCGGCTACGAAATACTGGTATCGGGTACTTGCGAAGAACAGTGCGGGTAAGTCGGCTTACACCAGCATTGTTTCTGCTGTTACATTTCAGGTTGTCCCGTCAGCACCAGATAGTCTGGCCGGTACTGTCATTTCCCAGACACAGATCAACCTGAACTGGGTGGATCTTTCGGGGAACGAGACTGGCTTTCAGGTGGAGCGATCCACGAATGGAACTGCATTTACCAAAATCGCTGATCTTCCAGCAAATGCGGTTTCTTACCAGAATACCGGACTGACTGCCGGTACGCTTTACTACTATCGTATTCGTGCCGTGAATGCAGTTGGTGCGTCGCCTTACAGCAGTGTAATTTCATTGCGAACGCTTAATATCCCTGTTCCAGACCGCCCGGCCGACTTCTCGGCTGTCCCTCTCGCGCCGCAGATCGTGCAGCTCAGGTGGGCACCGGTTACTGGGAATGCAGTTTCGGTAATAATAGAAAGAGCCGAAGCGGCGGATGAAAACTATGTGAGCCTGGCGACGGTACCTGCTTCGGTTTCACAGTTTCAGGATACCTCCATGCTGGAAAAAGTCGATTATTTTTACCAGATCAAGGCAGTGAATGCAGGCGGGAGCTCACCTTACAGTTTGATTTCGATCGTGCGCGCCGGTTCCATTATTACAGGAACGGAAGATCCCGGGATGAAAAACAGCATTTATACCATCGGTCGCACCTTGTTTGTGGACACCAGGCTGTCGGGGAAATACACGATTTCCATTTATAACATTGGAGGAAAAAAACACAAAGAGCTGACCACAACCAAGCCAGTGGAAGTCAACCTGCAAAGTTTAGCGGCTGGCATTTACATTGTGGCAATTGAAACAGGTAAAGAAGTGATTTCAAAGCGGATCGCACTTTACTAACCTTCAAACATGCCTGTAAAAGGATCTACCCTCGGAAGGTTCAATGCGATACCAGGCTGAGCAGGTCGTTTTTGGTCAGTGTTTTTAAAACTGAATTGTCCGTTTTGATGAGATCATTGGCCAGGTCCTTCTTCGTTTTTTGCAGTTCCAGGATTTTTTCTTCAATCGTATCGGGACAAATCAGGCGTACAGCGATCACATTCTTGTTTTGCCCGATCCGGTAACTGCGGTCAATTGCTTGATTTTCAACAGCTGGGTTCCACCAGGGATCTACAAGGTACACATAATCCGCTTCCGTCAGGTTCAAGCCCGTTCCGCCCGCTTTGAGGCTGATCAGGAACACACGCACCTGGCTGTTATTCTGAAAGTTCAGAACACGTGCTTCGCGGTCGCGCGTTTGCCCGGTCAGATACTCGAATTCAATGCCCCTGCTGATCAATTCTGCTTTAATGAGGTCGAGCATAGTTACAAATTGCGAGAAGACCAGGATCTTGTGCTGCGGCGACTTGCTCTCTATCTGCTCCATTAATGCATCGATTTTCGCTGAGGCATTTCCATAAAACAGGTCATCATTGAGCAATGCAGGTGAGTTACATATCTGGCGCAGCTTTGTCAATCCCTGCAAAATGTGCAGTGTTTCCCTCGGTGTATCCACTTCATTGCGGGTATTCAGGAAGGTGAAAAATTCCAGTTCGTACGCATTGTACACTTTCCTTTGTTCTTCTCCCATTTCGCAGTAAAGCACGATCTCGGTTTTATCCGGTAGCTCCGTGGCAACCTGTTTTTTAGTCCGCCGTAGAATGAAAGGGTTAATGCGTCGCGCCAGTTCACGCGCGCGCTCGTTGTCTTTGAACCGGTCTACCGGCGCGGAGAAGTGGTTTTTAAACTGCGTCTTATTGCCCAATAATCCCGGACAGGCAAATGAAAGCTGTCCGTACAGATCAAATGTGTTGTTTTCCACCGGCGTACCCGTGAGTACCAGCTTATTCCGCGATTGCAGCAGCCTTGCAGCTTTATACCTTTGCGATTCGGGATTTTTGATCGCCTGCGATTCATCAAGGATAATGTAGTTGAACATGAATTTTTTGAGAAAATTCACGTCCGAGAGCAGTGTTCCGTACGAGGTCAGCACAATGTCAAAATGCTCGAAATCCTGAATTTCCCTCTGTCTGTCGGCGCCGTAAATAGTCAACATTTTCAAGCCCGGTGCAAACTTTTGCACTTCGGCCTGCCAGTTGAATATAAGAGAGGTGGGTACTATAATGAGACTTGTGCTTTGCCCGCGTTTTTCTTTTTGTAACAAAAGGAATGCGATAATCTGGACTGTTTTACCTAACCCCATATCGTCGGCCAGGCAGCCGCCAAAGCCGAATTCGTCGAGGAAATTGAGCCAGTTCAATCCTTCCTGCTGGTATTTACGCAGACTTGCCCGCAGCCCCGCAGGAATTGCAACGGGTTGAATGGTTTCAAAATCGGAGAGGTTGGTTTTGAAAAATGCGATCTGCTCCCGCACTTCCCGCGTAAGCACTTCTGCTTCGTACAGTTCGCTGATCGCCACAAAGCTGCTTTTCGGCATTCGGATCGTTTCTTCTGCAATCTCGCCTACTTCAAAGAATTTGGTAAATTTCGCCAGCCAGTCCTCCGGCAGAATGCCCAGGGTACCGTCGCCGAGCTCCACGTATCGGGTGCGGTTTTTTACGGCTTTGTGCAGGTGTTTGAGCGTAACCTGTTGTTTGCCAAACTTAATGGAAGCTACGGTATTAAACCAGTTGATCCCGCTCACCACACTTACGGATATCTTCGCTTTATTCAGGTTCAGTCTGTTTTTACTCAATGCATTAAACCCAAGAATGCCAATTCCCTGGTTTTGCCACTCTTCAAATGCGTCAGGAAACCAGTTTTCATCC
>NZ_JBHYGF010000301.1:8692-14271 GCF_051859145.1 Dyadobacter sp. | reverse complement strand
AATTGACCGCGGTGTAAGTAAAAGAAATCCCTGCCTTGCTGGTCTTCAAAATCAGGGTGCTGGCGGACAATTGCACTGATAAACCTCAGCTCTTCGTCGCTGTCCCGTGCTACTGTAAATGGGTTACCGTGACTGTCAACAGCGTAGATCTGCTTTTTTGAAAACAATGGAACCTCTGCCTGCCCATATTTCACGACTGGCGTGATCAACACATAATTTCCAAAATCTTCGAGGTACACGAGCTTTTTGACCTGCTCGTTGAAGCCAGTTTCCTCCCGCTGACGTGCAGTGGCAGCTTTGAGGTAAGAGTAGGTGATTTTGATCCTGTTTTCAAGCTTGTCGAGCAGCCCCAGCCGGAATGCTTCGAACCTGGATTCGTGAATGTAGATCTTCTGGTTATGTTGTCTGAAAAAATGGATTGTTTTCAGAATATCCTCCCGATCGATCAGGTACAGCTCGCGGATATGCAATACAAAATAGTCAAACCGCAGCTCCACTTTTTCAAGATCGAGGTATACTCCGTCCAGTATCAGCTCGCCCGAGATGTGGTAAAAAGGCTTTTTCTGGTCGATCCGCAATTGGAGATCAACAGGTACCTGCTGCAATTTGACCGGAACAACCGAAGCCGCATTGACATTTTCGGATGCATCGGGATTGTGGTAACAAAAATCTGCCTGAACCGGATTTTTAAGGATTGCCCGCAGCCCGGCGACGTCGCTTGCAAACTGCTTTTTACGAAAGTTGTTCTGAAACCCCGCAATGGCAGTGTAGAACTTGACAGTTTCGGTATCCTCCGTTTTCCAGATCTGTTCAAGCGGGTTCAGGGGCGTAATGGGATTTTTGATCTTCCTGTCGCGCGTTGTTCCAGCTTCATACAGCTCCGCAAAGAAGTTCTCGTAATACTTATTATGCCCGATCACGACAAGTTGACGGGTTTGCGGCCGTTGTTCGATATCCGGCAGCATACCGGAAGCAGGAGGCAGCAGGCTTTCTCCGAGCAATTTGACGGAGCGGCTGTCTACCGGAACCAGCTCTTTAAGTCTGGGCCTGACCTGCAACTCGCGGTTGGTGTAGGTCAGCTGAAAGTAGGTGTCGAGGTCAGTTTCGTTTTCCAAACCATAATCAACAGCAAATTCGCGTATCCGTGAAGATCTTAGTATTTTGTCAAAAAACGCACGTAAGTCTTTGCGTTGTAAAAGATTATAGAGGATCTGAACCTGGTGTTCACACAGTTTCTTCTTAGGCTGACTGCAGCCGCAGTAGATCTGAATGAGACTTGCATTCTGTTTGACAATGACCTTGTTGAGCTCGCCGCTGAGTCCCTGCAGCTTGAAATTGGCATAGTTGATATCGATCTCTGCCGGCTGGATCTCGAAATAACCTCTTCTGCCGGTATCCGGCATTGTGGCACAATTCTGCAGAATGTGGCTGACAGAGAAGTTGCCGGTATCGAAATTGGGTAGTATAAAATTATGCAGGCTCGGGCGCTCCGTTTCCGACGGCTCATTGTTTATCATGAAGCAAAATAACCAACTAATGTCAAAAGCCGAAAAGAAATCCGGCGCTGGTGATTTAGGCCGGAAATACCGAAATTGAGCGCGAGGCACCTGCCAAACATTTATTACTTAACAATAACCAACATGGAAATCGGAATAGCAGCTGATCACGGAGGGTACGATTTGAAAGAACATTTAAAATCCTACCTGGTCGATAAAGGATACACGATCAAAGATTATGGCGCATTTGCGCTTGACAATCAGGATGATTATCCCGATTTCGTGGTTCCGCTCGCACTCGCGATTGTAAGCAATGAGGTAGAGCGGGGGATCGCCGTTTGCGGCAGCGGCGTAGGCGCTTCCGTGGTGGCCAACAAGGTTGCGGGCGTGCGCGCAGCGTTGATCCAGGATCATTTTTCGGCGCATCAGGGGGTGGAAGATGATGATCTGAATATGCTTTGTCTGGGTGGCCGCGTCACGGGAACGAATGCAGCGCAGGAGCTGGTCGAAGCTTTTTTGAATGCAAAGTTCACCGGTTTGGAAAGACACAACCGCCGGTTGGCGAAAGTAAAAGACCTTGAAAAGAAAGGCTAGGCAGCGCACCGACCCATTTTTGGCATTATTATTTTGCGCTGTCGCGGTAATGAAAAATTCGACTTGTCTCCATTTCGGAAAGCTTACCGCTTTCCTTTTACTTGTTTTTTGTGCCCCCGCGATTGCGCAGGATTCTACTTCCAAAGCAATCAAGATTTTACCCGCCGACTCAGTTGCAGGTTCCCGCCCGGATACTTCGCTGCAACCGCGGCAGGTTTTAATTGACACGATCCGGTACCGGTTTATTGGCGACGGTAATTTCACGAGAGGGAATGTGAACCGCAGTTTGATGGTACTGCGCGCGGAGCTTATTTTTAGCGGACCGGTGATCAACATCGCCTCCAATCCACGGTTTACATACGGTAAACAAAGCGGCATTCTTGCCGAGCGCGACGGTTATGTGGACGTTTTTATTGATGTATTCAAGAAGAGCAGAACTTACGTTTTTGGTCTCGGTGTACTGGAAAACAGTAATTTACGTCGCATTGATGTGCGGCAAATGGCGGGCGCGGGGATTGGGTACCGGCTTGTTAAAACGCCTAAAAACGACCTTAGTCTGACCAATGCAGTTTTATACGAATCCACGAATTTTGTTGAAATACCTACCGTAACAACAATCCGTAACTCTTTCCGGGTTAAAGGAAAACACTCATTTGCACAGGATAAAGTGCGCATTAACCACATAACTTTCCTGCAACCGTCACTAAATAATATTTCGAATTTCCGGTGGAACACAATCGTCTCTGTTGAATTGCCGCTCAATAAATGGGTCAGCCTGCGTACCAGCTTTGAAAACTCTTACGAAAGTATTGTAGAGGCAACCCGCAAGCGCAACGATTCACGGATTACGTTCGGTATTTCGGTGGGTAACAAATAGGCTTGCAGGTAGGGGATCGAGGGGTAATTAAGAATAGTACATTATATATGAAGAAAATGTGCTTTTATCGTCGTCACATTATTCAACCCAAGCATGAAAGATCCACAGGATAACCGCCGCCAGTTTCTTAAAAATACAGTCAACTCGGCCGCCAGCTTGATGCTGCTTCCGGCATTGACCGATAACCTTATCGCCAGTCCCGTAACGAGGGAGTATGCGCAACCTGAACCTGTTATGATGCCGCCCAGAATTAAATTTTCGGTGATCGGAATGAACCACGGTCACATTTATGGTCAGGTGGAGGCAGTTACCCGCGGTGGCGGCGAGCTGATTTCATTTTATGCCAAAGAAGAAGACCTTGCCGCAGCTTTTGCCAAAAGGTACCCTAACGCCAAACAGGCGAAAAGCGAGGCAGAAATCCTTGATGATAAAAGCATCCAGCTGATACTGAGCGCTGGCATTCCCGACGAGCGCGCGCCGCTGGGTATCCGCGTGATGAAAAGCGGAAAGGATTATATGGTTGATAAACCCGGTATTACCAGTCTCGAACAACTTGCACAGGTGCGCAAGGTTCAAAAGGATACCAAGCGGATTTACTCCATTATGTACAGTGAGCGGCTTGAAAACCGCGCTACCATTAAAGCGGGCGAGCTCATCAAAGAAGGTGCGATCGGGAAAGTGGTGCAGACGATCGGCCTCGGGCCGCACCGGATGAATGCGAATACGCGGCCTGAATGGTTTTTTGATAAAAAGCGCTTCGGCGGTATTATATGTGATATTGCTTCTCACCAATTTGACCAGTTCCTGTTCTTTACCAATTCAACCAAAGCCGAAGTTGTTGCTTCGCAGGTAGGGAATGTAAATCACCCGCAGTACCCGAAATTCGAGGATTTTGGGGATGCGATGCTGAGAGGGAATGGCGGCGCAGGTTATATCCGAGTGGATTGGTTTACGCCCGACGGGCTGAAATCATGGGGCGATGGTCGCCTTACTGTGCTGGGAACAGAAGGATTTATTGAAATACGTAAAAACGTCGATATAGGAGGTCGCGATGGTGGTAATCACCTGTTTTTGGTTAATAACAAAGAAACGGTCTATGTGGATTGCAGCAAGACCGAGCTTCCTTACGGAAGGCAGCTGGTAGACGATGTACTTAACAGAACTGAAACCGCCATGTCGCAGGAACATTGTTTCCTAGCTACCGAGCTGGCATTGAAAGCGCAGAAGCAGGCTCAGAATGTGGCGACAGTAAGTTGATCAATGATTTCGTATAAATAAAAACCCTGGCCCGTCGAAGAGCCAGGGTTTTTATTTGAACCAAAATGCTATTCCGAAAGTGCTTTGAAGTCTTCGTCTGAGAGCTCGATTTCGCCCGCTTTGAGATTTTCCTGTAAATGCGTCAGTGAGCTTGTTCCGGGGATCAGCAGAATATTCGGGGCACGCTTCAAGAGCCAGGCCAATGCGATTTGTGCAGTAGTAGCGCCGTGTGCAGTAGCGATTTTCTCGATCTTGTTCTTCATCTTATCCGGACCGGAAGCCAGCGGGAACCAGGGAATAAATGCCATTCCGCGTTGCACGGTATAGTCCAGTACTTCTTCCCATTGTCTGTTGCCTAGGTTATAAAGGTTTTGAACCGAAACAATCGGCACTACCTTTTCAGCCTGCTCTATTTGGGCCACATCTACTTCCGAAAGTCCCACAAACCTGATCTTGCCGGCTTTAACCGCATCAACAACAGGTGCGAGTGTTTCTTCAACAGGGAATTTGGGATCAAAACGGTGCAATTGCCACAGATCGATCACGTCAAGTTTCAGCCGTTTCAAGCTTCCGTCAATCGTTTCGCGGATATGCTTTGGGTCGCCATTGACCGGCCATTGGTTCGGGCCTGTTCTGTCCAGTCCGCCTTTGGTCGCAATCAGCAGGTTTTGAGGGTAGGGGTGCAACGCTTCCGAGATCAAAACCTCGTTGGTATGCGGACCGTAAGAATCTGCTGTATCAATAAAGTTAACGCCAGCCTCTACTGCGGCCTGCAATACTTTTTTGGCATTTTCGCGGTCGGGTGCATCGCCCCATACGCCGCGACCAGTCAGCTGCATTCCGCCGTATCCCAGGCGGTTGATCTCTATTTCTCCACCAATGCGGAACGTAGCCGGATTTTGTGTTGTGGTGCTCATTGCCTATTTTAATTAGTGTTTGTTTTACAGTTCACAACAAATCTCACGCCAAAAAGAGTCAGCTTATCCTTGCGGTGTGGCATAGTTTTAATCTTTTAGCTCAAAAAACTAGGAACCATGGACACGGATAGCAGCATCTACGAAGCACGCGCAAAGGAACTGGTCGGCGAGATCAGGAAGATCATCGAGGTAAAAGCCCTTGACCTGGACCAGGCGCTGGAACAAGCGGGTATCTCCAAAGAAAAAGCAAACGACATTCTGAATAACGGGGGAGTGCCTACACTTTCCGAATTTCTCGCGCTTTGCCAGATTTCCGGAATTACCATCCATATACCTTCTATAGAGACGCCGGATACACCTATGTAAGCCGGCTATTTGCCTCTTTTTTGCGGCCGACACCTGCACAAAAGCAGCTTAAAATCAGCCGTTTAATCATTG
>NZ_JBHYGF010000301.1:3996-8682 GCF_051859145.1 Dyadobacter sp. | reverse complement strand
TTTTTTCGTTTAAGACCCTCATATCTCAGGAATTTGCCTGAAAAAACGGTGTTGATATAATCCACTCCGAAGAAAATTCGCTTGAACGGTGGAAGTGCCAAATTGTATTCCAATGTGAACGGAAGGTTAACAATCACTTCTGCAAGGTTGCTACACTGCCAAATCTTATTTGAGCAAAAATCCCTGATAAGATGCATTTTGTTGGAAGTGATATTTGAATAATACCATTTTTAAGCTTCAATTCTGCACTTGTAAATGGCTATAAATGTGCCTTTGATACAGAATATTGTTTTGTTGAGAAATGCATTGAACGCTTGTTTGCGAAATATTGTAGTATATTTGTACTGTCAATTGAGAGACAGATAACAAGAACCAATAAATAATAGCAACAATGAAAAATGCAAAAACAATGATAGCTACTGCCATGATGGTTATGACTATCGCTACTTACGCCAATGCGAATACCTCTACATATACAGCAGAAGAGAAAACCAAAGTAGGCGTATCATCTGCTGCCTTGCCAGCTTCGCTTCCTGTTTTGGAAAGCCCTGCTCCGCAAAAGGATAAATTGACAACTGACACCAATAAGCACAATGCTGCACAGAAAGCGGCAATCGTAGGGCTTCAATTGAAAAGCAATTCAGCTAAGTAATTTAACGGGCCTTCACAAGAAGGTCAGTAAGGTTTAAGCAAAAAGGGAAGAATCTTTCTTCCCTTTTTTTGTGCCCGATACATCAGTTTTGTCAAATTAGATAGTAGCTGGGTCGCTTGAATGCGGTTTTTTCATACCTTGAAAACTGTTTCACACGTTTCATGTACAAATAAAACCCCTGATGAAGCTTTTGCTTATTGAAGACGATCCCGGCGTAATCTCGGTAATCCAGCGTGGACTTTCTGCTTCCGGGCACGAGATTGCGGTTGCGATGGACGGGCAGTCGGGTATGCAAATGGCGCTTCAACATACATTTGATATCGTCATACTGGATCTGATGGTTCCTGTTATTAATGGCATGGAAGTGTGCAGGCGGCTTCGCAGCGCACAGTTCACCACGCCGATTTTGATGCTCACCGCTCTGGGAACTACGGAGAATATCGTGTCAGGGCTGGACGCGGGCGCAGACGATTACATGACAAAGCCTTTCAAACTGGCTGAACTGGAAGCGAGGTTGCGCACATTAACCCGCCGCGGCCGCGAGCCTGAGCGGAACGACGGTATCCTGAGCATCGGCGACCTGGTGCTGGACAAGGTAACCAAAACCGTAAAAAGAGCGACGACCACCATTGACCTGACCGCCACTGAATTCCGCCTCCTCGAATACCTGCTTTCCAACACCAACCGCGTGCTGAACCGCATTGAGATCCTCGAAAATGTGTGGGATATCAATTTCAATCTGGGTACCAATGTGGTAGATGTGTATATCAATTACCTGCGAAAGAAAATTGACAAAAACCAAGACGTCAAGCTGATCCACACGGTTTTCGGAATGGGCTACGTCATTCGCCAGTCTTATGAAGATTCAAAATAAGATTGCGATCATCTTCACGGTACTCTCGGCAAGTATTATCCTGGCTTTGAGCGTTTTCGTTTACATTTTCGGGTCGGAGAGTATCGCAGCCAGCTTTTTTCACCGGTTGGAAGTTCGGTCTGATATTATCGGCCACGCTGTGCTGGAAGAAAATGAATCGAGAAAGCCGATCTACTACGATATCAAAGAGCGCCATTTGGGCGACCTGCCTTTTGAGAAACACCGTATTCTGCTGTCGCTCAACGATGCAGGCGTAAAAAAGAAGCTTCCGCTCCCACAGGTTTTTTACGACGAGCTCGCCAGAACAAAGGAGGCTCGGTACTTCGAAAAGGATACTACTTATGTAGGGAGGTACATTACCAGCGGAAAGAGAAAGGTAATCATGATTTCGTCAGCAGTGGACCTCTACGGGCTGGCTGAGATGGATAACCTCAAAAACCTGCTCGTAACCGGCTTTTTTATCTCACTCGTTTTTGTTTTCACATTCGGAAAGCTTTTTTCAACGCAAATATTCAAGCCGATCCAGCGGATTGTACGTAATGTAAAAGGGATCAATGCGCGTAACCTGCACCAGCGGTTGATTGTGGACGACAGCGGCGACGATATCCAGGATCTGGCACGCACATTCAACGACATGCTCGACCGGCTGGAAGTAACATTTGAGATACAAAATAATTTTGTGAGCAATGCTTCCCACGAATTTAAAACCCCGCTTACGGTGATTAGTGGCGAAGCGGAGATTGGACTTTCAACACCGGGACTGTCGGACAATGCGCGTCAGTCTTTCGAGAATATCTACCGCGAATCCGAAAAGCTGGAACATTTGACGAGCAGTATGCTAAGTCTCGCCCAAACCGGTTTTGACGGGAAAAAAGAAGAATGGGGTGCCTTGCGGGTAGACGAGCTGATCCTTTCTGTCAAAGAAGCAGCAGATAAGATTATCCCCGACAATAAGGTTTCCATTAACTTCGAAAATCTGCCTGAGGAAGAGCAAAAGCTGGTTATCAATGGCAATAAAGTGCTTTTGAAAGCTGCATTCAGCAACATTGTGCTCAACAGCTGCAAATATTCAGACAACCGGCCAGTCCAGGTTTCGATCAGTCACGACAAAACCTACGTGATCGTTGAAGTGGCCGACCAGGGTATCGGGATACCAGACCGCGAGATCGGGCAGATCTTTGTTCCCTTTTTCCGTGCGTCAAATACGGAGCGCTACAAAGGGTATGGGATCGGGCTTCCGCTAGCGCATAACATTATCCGGATGCATCAGGGCAAAGCCGAAGTGTGGAGCAAAGTGGGAGAAGGAACGCGCTTTAAGACCTATCTTCCATTCTGTTATAAAGGCCTCTAATCCCGTTTTAATATTCTTATTTCCTTCTAATAACTCTCTCACCGTATTATAATGTAGCTCTTAGTACAGCCTAATAACTCTGCCGTAACATTGTATCACTGATTTAGATCAGCAAAATCATTGTTAATCAAACCGATAGAGTTGTATGAAAACTGTAATGATTCCGACGGACTTTACAAACGAGGGTATCCAGGTAGCTGAGACAATTGTTAGAGATTTGAATGAAGATGTGAAGCTGGTGTTCACACACTTGTTCCATGTTGCCGACGATATCCAGGACCTGCTCTTCTCAGGTTACCGGGAGAAAGAATATGAATTGGTCTCCGAAGACTTCTGGGCAGACTGCCGCGCATTGAAAGAAGACTATCCCGACCAGTTGCAAAGTGTCAAAATTGATTTTTTCTACGGCAACAAAATCGCCGGATTGAAGAACTTTCTCGAATACCACGAAGTAGACTGCATTGCCTATTCTCAAAACTATGGCTTTCCCAAACTCAACAAGAGCAGTCTCGATGCACTCCCGGTTTTAAAAAAATGCGGCATTCCGATGATAAATGCTGATCTGATTAGTGTAGGCTTCTTTGCACACGCAAACAGCATGCAGTGATATTGCTTCCACCAAGAATTTGTGATCATGATAAAGTGACGAAACTATGCTGCTCAAAAAGAATATCCCTATCCGTTATATATTCGGAAAAATAAAATACGAAATCCTGTTTGTCACCATATATGGGGTTGCGATCGAGATTGTGTACCAGAATTTTCATATCACAAACATTTCCATTCCGATGACCGTACCAACTGTGCTCGGTACGATTATCTCGCTGCTGCTGGCATTCCGCTCCAACCAGGCTTACGACCGCTGGTGGGAAGCCCGGATCATCTGGGGCGCCATTGTCAACGATTCACGCACATTGGCCCGGCAGATCATCCATTTAATGGAAGAACCTTACGGAACGGAGAGTATTGACGGTTTCAAACACCGGATGATCAAAAGGCAGATTGCCTGGTGTTATGCGCTGGGGAAGGGGCTGCGGAAAGATGATCCAATGCCTTTGATCCGGAAATTTGTGACCGACGAGGAATATGAATTCGTAAAAGACTACGATAACAAACACGTCGGACTGCTCCAATTGCACGCCCGCGATCTTAAAAATGCATTGAAACAAGGTTGGGTAAACCCTTACCAGCAGATCGAAATTGACGGAACGCTTACAAAGCTTTGTGATTCAATGGGTAAATGCGAGCGGATTAAGAATACGGTTTTCCCGTCAACTTATAGTCTGTACATTCACCTGGCGCTCCACTTCTTTATTTTGCTGCTGCCATTTGGTCTGGTCCAGTTGTTCGGGTTTTTGATGGTACCGGTGCTGATCGTGATCACTGCCTGCTTCTTTCTCATCGAAAAAATGGCGATCCATTTACAGGACCCATTCGAAAACAAGCCAACTGACACGCCTGTCCTGACCATTTCAAGAAACATTGAGCGAGATCTGAGACAAATGATGCGCGACGATCAGGTACCCTCGGCTTACGAGCCTGATAAATTTTACATTCTGTAAACCTCCTCTGCAGGGGCGCGCAATCAGTTGCGCGCCCTCTGATATGTTACTTGCCAAGACCTTCGTATATATTAAATAGGATGTTGTAATTCTGTTCCACCCAGTTCCCTTTTCCGGCGCTTTTGTAGCGGGTGGATTTAAGATATTGCTCAAACATCCGGTAAGCTTTCATCGCTTCATTCTTCGAGTAAAAACCAGCAATCCAGGAAGCCGGTATTTTGTCAGGTTTGACAATGCCGATTCCTGG
>NZ_JBHYGF010000301.1:0-3947 GCF_051859145.1 Dyadobacter sp. | reverse complement strand
ATTCTGATAATACCTTCCGAAAATTCCCACGATACATTATCCTGTTCCCTGGTTTTAGCCGCTTTCAGGATAAATGCATTATGTAGCAGATAGTTGCGCAATCTGGCCCTGATCTGCGCGTCGTTTTCCGATGCAGCAGGTTTGATTCGCCACCTGTTATTTTCAGGGTAAAAGGGATCTTCGCGATAAGGTTTGACATTCTTCGCAAACTCCATCAGCAGCATTCCCTCTGTGGGGTTAAAGCTAAAATTCATGACGCGGACACCGCCCTGCGCCATTTTAAATTGCACGCCCACTTCCTGCGTCATGCGTGCTGAGGTAAGAAAAACGGATTGGGAGCTGCTGTCGTAAGACCATTTGCCCACATTGTAATCAGCACTCTCACGGATCTGGGTAAAGTTGCCGTCGGGGAAGAAAGAGATAAACAGTTCTTTCTGGCTAAATGGCGTATTTCCCATTGCATCCTCTCCGGGAACGATCACAGAAGGGTCACTCTGGTTCATACCGTACATCCGCCACGATCCGTTCATATTCATGCTTTTAGGGAGGATTGACTCCCTTATCGCAGTCAGTTCGTCAGCCTTTCCGCTTTTTTTGCCGGTCCGGTAGATAATGCCGCGGTACTGCATGATCATAATGAGGACAAACAGGAATATGAGTTTGATGAAAGTCATGCTGATGATCTTGGAAAAAGCAGGAGTAACTTCAGGATAAATCCTACTTAAGAATGCACTCGAAGGCTGTTAAAAACCGATCCAGCTGCTTACTAAAATCAGTATTTTTCTATGAATATCATTAACTCTACAACCCTTTTCCTCGTTTTTTTATTTGCAAATCTTCATCATCATTTCAAAAACCCCGAACCTGCTGAGCAATTACCAGCAGAAGTGACACTCCGCGCCGTGCAAAGCGCGGACGGTGAAACGATCCGGATTTTTCGTGGCAATGAAAGTAAACCGGTCGTAACCCAGAATGCCAGGCCGGATTTCCGTCCGTACCTGCATCCCATTGTGGCGCCCGACGGAAAAGGTATCCTTACTGAATACAGCCCAGGCCACCACAAACACCAGACCGGAATCTACTGGGGTTATACCCGCGTAAACGGCCGCGACTACTTTCACCACCCGGCAGACGGATACTGGAAAAAAGTATCTGCAAAAGTGATTGAAGCAAAAGGAGCGGAAGTGAAATGGCAGACAGTCTACAACCTGCTGGATTCCACCGGGGCGGCCGTACTGACAGAAACACAGGATTGGACAATGCGGCAAAAAGACGGCAAATACCTGCTGGACCTGGAATGGAACGGAGAGGCACAAACTGATGTGACGATCGGGAAATATGATTACGGAGGGCTGTTTGTACGCATGCCCTGGAAAGAAGGGATCAAAGGAGAAATAGTGAATGCAGCCCGGCAGAAGAATGAAAAGGCGGAAGGTCAGGCTGCGCATTGGGTGGACATTGCTATGCAGGTAGAAGGGCGCAGCGACATGGCGCACATTGCCATTTTGGACCACAAGCAAAATAAAGGATATCCGACCATTTGGCGGGTAGATAACCAGCTCGGCGCAGGCCCCGCGCGTGCCCGGAAGGGAGATTGGTATATCAAAAAAGGTGAAACTGAAATTCAGAAACACGAGCTTGTCATCTACACCGGCGAGCTCAATGATGTGGAACTGAATAAAACTTTCGGAGAATTTGTGGGGGACAACGGCCTTTACAATGCGACTGCGCTGTGGGCGTTGGCGCAAAAAGAAGGCAGGGAAGCGAAATTCCTCAGTGCACAGGAAGCCGTCGCTGCGATGACGATCAAAGAGGGTTACCAGGTAAATGCCTGGGCATCCGAACCGATGATGACGCAGCCCATGGCTTTTTGCTGGGATGATAAAGGCCGAATGTGGATCGCTGAAAACAAGGATTACGAGTCACGCGGCAAAGGATTTTCAAATGCAGGTACCAGCCGGATTTTGATTTTAGAAGATACAGACAAAGATGGCGTAGCAGATTCGCGGAAGGTTTTTGCAGAAGGTATTGCATTTCCTTCTGCATTGGCGGTGGGCTTCGACGGTGTGTTTGTAGGCGCACCCCCAAACCTCCTTTTTATTCCTGACAAAAACGGAGACGACAAGGCAGATATGGATGACATTGAAGTCCGCCTGACAGGCTGGGGCATCCGCGACCGCCACGAAACACTGAACAGTTTTCATTGGGGACCCGATGGCTGGTTGTACGGTTTGCAGGGTTTTGCAACACCTTCGACAGTGGGCAGACCAGTAGGAAAAGGCAAGTTATACAAGCACAAAGATCCTTTTCCCGAAAATATCCCGGTTGAAGACGGTCAGGAAATCAATGGCGGTGTGTGGCGTTACCATCCTACAAAGCAGAAGTTTGAGGTAGTTGCGCACGGGTTTTCCAATCCCTGGGGGATTGACCATGACGCCAAAGGCCAGCTTTTTATTACGGCCTGCGTGATACCGCATTTGTGGCACGTGGTACCCGGCGGCATTTACCACCGTCAGGGCGGGCAGCATTTCAATCCCTATGTGTATAACGATATTAAAACCATCGCCGACCACAGTCACCGCTCGGCGCACGGCGGCGCGCGCATTTACCAGTCGGATGCATTTCCTGCTTCGGAAAAGGGGAAGATATTCATGGCTAACATTCACGAGCACGGCATTTTGTCGGATGTACTGGTTCCGAAAGGCTCAGGATTCAGTGGCAAGCATGGGGATGATTTTATGATGGCCAACAATGCGCAGTGGGTAGGCTTCAGTATGGAAATCGGGCCGGAAGGCGCTATGTATGTGCTCGACTGGCACGATGCCGATATCTGCGGGTCCGACGTGCTGAACTCAGAAACCGGCCGCATTTTCAGGATAACACCGAAAAATTCACTGGCAGAGAACTTCAAGGATCGCTATACTGACCTGACGAAAATGAGTGACCTTGAACTGGCTTCACTGCAAACCAGCAAAAGTGACTGGCACGCACGGCGGGCGAGGGTCATTTTGCAAAACCGGGCTGTAAAAAGTAGCATTGCCCAGCCTGCACTGGATAAGCTGAATGGAGTTTACAAAGACGGTTCTGCCGACGAGCGGCTGCGGGCAATGTGGGCGTTGCAGGTAACCAATGCACTTCCCGGAAAGCAGTTGACCGCTGCGCTGGCAGACAAAGATGCGCACGTACGTGCCTGGGCTATTCAGTTTTTGTGTGAAAACGGGGAGCCTGCCGAAGAGGTAAGTACCAGGCTCACTGAAATGGCGCAGAAAGACCCTTCACCAGTTGTGAGATTGTACCTGGCTTCTGCCTTGCAGCGCGTGAATGCGGATTTGAAGTGGAAAATAGCGGCCGCGCTCGTTGCCCACGGCGAAGATGCCGGAGATCATAATTTACCTAAAATGATCTGGTTTGGCGTAGAGCCGCTTGTTAAAGAGAATCCAGCGAAAGCATTGGAGTTGTCGGCTAAGTCGAAAATCCCGATGGTGACCGAGTATATCGCCAGACGAACTGTGGATGCAGATCAGGTGGAAACGCTGGTAGAAGCTATCGGCAAAGCGCCTGTGAACAGAATGGATTTGCTGAAAGGAATGCGGGATGCATTGTCAGACCGGACTGATATCAAAACGCCAGCTAACTGGACTGCTGTTCTTGCAAAGCTGAAACAATCCGATAAAGCCACAGCGGCACTCGCATTGGAGCTCAACCGGCAATTTGGGAACACCGAAGCGGCGAAGACGGACCTGGCAACCTTGAAGAGCAAGAGCGCGCCGATTGAACAAAAACGCAAGGCGCTGCAATCACTCACTGCCCGCCAGCGTCCTGAACTGACAGCCGAATTACCTGCATTACTGAATAACCCTGCTTTGCGCCTCGACGCGATCCGGAGTGTGGCCGCTTTCGAAAGTGAGCCGCTGGCTAAGTCTTTGATCGAAAATTATTCTAAATTC
>NZ_JBHYGF010000300.1:0-5303 GCF_051859145.1 Dyadobacter sp. | reverse complement strand
AAATAGTTTCCTGCAGACCCGAGTAATGGCTCGTAATTGAGTTATCCTGCCAGATCACGTTAAAGGGGCCACTGCCGGTAAAGTTGAGTTTCAGATTAATGGCCTGTCCAGCCTCTACGGTAATGTTATCGCTCATATTTTCGCTGAGCAGCTGGACAGTTGCCGGCTCATTGATCTGGACATAATAATCGTAAGTAACAGGCCCTTCCGAAGAAACTACCCGGATATTATAGCTGCCGGCAGCCAGGTTCGCAGGAATAAACCCGCTCAATGTAGGTCCGGTACCGCCTTTAACAATGGTTGTTTTTTCAGTTGAATATTGTTTAACAATTTCCAGGTCAAACGTGGCTGATGGTGAAGCTGTACCTTCGCTCACACCGAATGAAACCGAAATCGGATCTCCGGGACAGAAGTTGCTGTTCCCATTGTAGGTAGTGAGCTGAATGCGGTATGCAACAGGTACTACGTGGGCACTGAGGTTCACCGGCGCACTTCCGCACGTATTCGCGACAGATTTGACCGTGTACACAGCCATTTTTCCAATTGGTGACTTAATGGGGATTTCAATGGAGGAATTGCCTGTACTGGTCGAAGTATAAACCTGATCACCGCCGCTGTCAACGGAATAGGTGGCTTGTGAAATGCTGCTTGTCCCTGATCTGACAGTCACAAATCCGTTTCCTTGGGCCAGAAATAGGGTTGGATTGTCAGCAGTTGTTTCCGGGTAAATGGTAATGTTTGACAGTGACTGCTGCAAAGTAGTAGTCTGAATTTCGCTGAACAGTACCGGATTGGTTGAGGTAATCCGTACTCCGGCATTCCCTGAATACCAGTAACTTGATTTTAGCCTGATCTTGTAAGTACCGCCGCTTTCAACTGTTTTGAGGTTCTGGAACTCGCAGCAATTGCCATAACCCTGAATTTGAAACTTGTTACCGGGATTAAAGGTCCCTACCGTGCCGAATACAATATCAATACTATCTGTTTCACAGATCTCTTTCCTGATTGGTTCAATGTAGATTCCGGGCGCGGTGGTCGATTTTACCGATAGATTGACAGAGCGCGGGCTATTATTAGTAAAGCAGCTGTTGCTGATCGATTTGATCTTGAATTCTGTATCAGATTTGAGGAAAAAGTCTTTGCCCGCAATATTTCCTTCGTATTCATATTCTGCAATCGTGCCGTCCATGTATTCAACTTTGTAAGGCGAGCCGCCGGTTAGCCCGAATCTTAATGCAATAATCTGAGGCTTATCGTATGTAAATGTCTCGTTAAAGCCGGTGTACTGCACATTAGGCATCGTTTGCAGCACGACGCTGTACGATTGGTTTGTTTGTAAAGCGGGTTGGGAGGTGATAACCTGATAACCGTAGCCGCCATAACCGCCTTCACGTGCAGGCAATGAAAATTCAATAAAGTCACCGTTTTTGCTTGCATTCACCGTGCTGGTCTCACCGGTAAACTGGTTGTACAGTTTGACGAAGAATTGGGAAGAGCTGGCGAAATTCACATTAGTCTGTATTTTAATCCTTCCCTGAGTTCCTGCGCAGATCAGCTGCCGCTTGGACTCATCAATCCTGATACCGGGACGTACCTTGATCTCCACGACCTGCGGGTCACGAATATCTATTTTGCCACAACCGGTTGTAACAGATTTGATCGAAAAATTTTGATCCGCCGTGGGATTGCTCGTAATGTAAGCTGTTGAACTGTTGGACTTGTAAACGGTACCATCGGCAAATTCAAGCGAGTAAGGCGCTAGTCCTGTCATATTAACCGTCAGCTGCATATAATCGCCGAAATTGATCGTCTGGCTCTGCGTATTAAACGTTGCGCCGGGTGCTGACCATACCTGTATCTGGGACTGGTAAATAGAGGAAACGGTTGCCGGATTTTCTGTAACAACCTGCACATTGTAACCCGCCGAACCATTGATATTCGCGTTGGAGGGAAATCTCGTCTTTAAAAAATTCCCGTCCACAGTTGCAGGAGCTTCCAAAACTAATGGAGTCTCATTGCTGTATGAATTACGAAGGAACCGCACCTTGTATTTAGTTGCATTGGTGAAAGCTTCTCCGCTTGTAGATATCCGTATCCTCAGTTCACTGTTTTCACAAAGCTCACTGGGTGTTACGAGCATTGTTCTGACAGCAGTCTTGTTAACTACCGCCGAGTAGCTTCCGCTTACTGCCATTGCCCCGCAGAAATTCTCTGCATGCGCAATCGTATAAGTGCCGCTTTGAGCAACGGTAAGGCTGTATGGTTGAGAAAATCTGCCGTCATAGGAATAAATGCTGATCTTACTGCTGTCACTCAGAGTAATGCGGCCCTCCTGAAAGCTGTTACCTTCCAGCAGGATGTTCACACGATCAAATGCATTTAAAGTATCAGATTTGGCGGGAGAGTTCAGTACAACATTGCCTTTGGTATGTATTCCGATTGTTGAGCTCCACTCGCTTTGAACTTTTGGAGAGGAGGATAACACGCGCATCTGAACGTAAGCGTTTCGGATTGAGAGCGAGTCCGAAATCCTGAATTCCAGGTTACCGCCCACCAAAACTGCCGGGAGCTCCGCACTGATGTTATTCGCGTAATCCTTGCGGATTTGTACTGTGTACTTGTTATCCGCATTAAAATTTCCTGCTAGAATAACCGGAAGCTTGTAAGTAGTATTGACACAAACCGAGGACGAAAAATTGTTAGGGTCAATGGTAATGGAATTGTTTTGGGCAAAAGAACGTGAGCAAAGCAGTAGCAATGCAAGAATGCAGGGGTAAAGTTTTAACATGTTTAAGAGGAGTTACAAAAGTGCCCGAAAGTACAAGTTTTTCTACAAAATGTGAATAGGTAAACTCACTTCGGCTATTAAAAAAAGTGGCGTACAGATTTCTCTGCACGCCACTTAACATTTGGATCTGAATGCGTTCTTACCGGCTCAGATACAGGTTTCTCTCTCCATATATCTTCTGGAAGAAATCATCCTGCAAATCATCGATAAAGTAGATTGCTTCTCCGGTGGATTTCATTTCCGGCCCAAGCTCCTTGTTTACATTCGGGAATTTATTGAAAGAGAATACCGGGATCTTAATTGCCCAGCCTTTTTTCACAGGTTTGAATGTGAAATCAGACAGCTTTTTATCGCCCAGCATCAGCTTCGTTGCGTAGTTCACATATGGTTCCTGGTAAGCTTTGCAAATGAAAGGTACCGTTCTGGAAGCTCTCGGATTGGCTTCGATCACATACACGACGCCGTTTTTCACCGCAAACTGCACGTTGATCAAACCTTTTACATTCATTGCCAGGGCAATTTTGCGCGTATGTTCCTCAATCTGGCGGATTTCGTCGGCGCTCAGATCAAATGGTGGCAATGCAGCATGCGAGTCACCGGAGTGGATACCAGCTGGTTCGATATGCTCCATTACACCGATAATGTAAGCGTCTTCGCCATCACAAATCGCGTCAGCTTCTGCTTCCAGCGCACCTTCGAGGAAGTGGTCAAGCAATATATTGTTGTCAGGAATATCGTGCAGGATCTTTACAACGTGCTGTTCCAGTTCCTTTTCGTTAATCACGATTTTCATGCTCTGTCCACCCAGTACGTAGCTCGGGCGAACAAGCAGCGGGAAGCCAAGTGTTCTTGAAAGCGCAACTGCCGCGTCAGATGTACGTACTGTTCCGAATTTCGGGAATGGAATACCAAGTTCTTCCAGAAGTGACGAGAACCGGCCGCGGTCTTCTGCCCAGTCAAGCGAATGGTAGCTGGTACCGATGATTTTTACGCCATACTTTTCCAGTTTCTCCGCCATTTTCAATGCAGTCTGTCCACCAAGCTGCACGATCACACCTTCCGGTTTTTCGTGTTCAATGATGTCAAAAACGTGCTCCCAGAAAACAGGCTCGAAGTAAAGCTTGTCGGAAATATCCGGGTCAGTCGAAACAGTTTCAGGGTTACAGTTCACCATGATGGTTTCGTAGCCTGCCTCTTTCGCTGCCAAAACCCCGTGCACGCAAGAGTAGTCAAACTCGATGCCCTGACCGATCCGGTTAGGTCCCGAACCCAGTACCATTACTTTCTTGCGGTCGCTGACAATCGATTCATTGTCCGGGTATTCCTGTGAAGTATTGAATGTAGAATAGTAGTAAGGCGTTTTTGCTTCAAATTCCGCCGCGCAGGTATCCACACATTTATAAACCCGTTTGATACCCAGCTCTTTTCTCCTGTCGTACACCTTGCTTTCCTTGGTTCCAAGCAAATGGGCGATCTGGCGGTCGGCGTAGCCTTTTTGTTTAGCAGAAAGCAACAATTCTCTCGGAAGATCGTTCAGGTCAAACTTCTCGATCTGGTGTTCCAGCTCGATCAGTTCCTCGATCTGGCGCAGGAACCATGCATCTATTTTGGTAAGGTTCTGGATTGTTTTGAAAGACAATCCAATTTTAAATGCATCATATATGTGGAACAAACGGTCCCAGCTCGGGTTTTTCAGGCTTTTCTTGATTGCCTCTTGGTCGCGCAACTCGCGGCCGTCGGCACCAAGTCCATTCCTGCGAATTTCTAGCGATTGACAAGCTTTTTGCAATGCTTCCTGGAAATTACGTCCGATACCCATCGCTTCTCCTACGGATTTCATCTGCAAGCCCAGTGAGCGGTCAGCACCTTTGAACTTGTCGAAATTCCAGCGCGGTACTTTAACGATCACGTAGTCAATAGAAGGCTCGAAGAATGCCGAGGTACTTCCGGTGATCGGGTTGATCAGTTCGTCAAGGTTATAGCCAATCGCCATTTTGGCAGCGATTTTAGCAATCGGGTAACCGGTTGCTTTCGAAGCAAGCGCCGAAGAACGTGACACGCGTGGGTTGATCTCAATAGCAATGATCTTGTCGTCGGCCGGGTTCACAGAGAACTGCACATTACAGCCGCCAGCGAATTTCCCGATACCGTCCATCATTTTGATAGCGAGGTCGCGCATTTGCTGGTAAAGCGTATCAGGTAGTGTCATCGCGGGTGCAACCGTGATGCTGTCGCCGGTATGTACGCCCATCGGGTCAAAGTTCTCGATCGAACAAATGATGATGAAGTTACCATTGCTGTCGCGCAGCAGTTCCAGCTCGTATTCTTTCCAGCCCATCACACTTTGTTCAACCAGTACTTCGTGTACCGGAGAGGCGTGTAAGCCGTTATTTAATGCCTGATCAAAATCTTCTTCTTTCTCTACGAAACCGCCGCCGGTTCCGCCTAATGTAAATGAGGGGCGTATTACCAGCGGGAAACCAATTTCCTGGGCAATTTCCTTTCCTTCCAAAAA
>NZ_JBHYGF010000299.1:0-5365 GCF_051859145.1 Dyadobacter sp. | reverse complement strand
ATTCATCGTCGCGATCCTCGTGTTTGGCTACATGTGCTATGTATTGGTCAAACCTGAAAAATTTTAAACCAAGTCGTTTTGGCAACAACCAGAGCCGGACTAAATCACAAATAAATGAATACTGAATTATTAGGCGTCATTGCTATGTTTGCTGTCACGGTGCTGCTGGCAATCCCCTTCGGAAAATACATCGCCAAAGTCTATGCAGGCGACAAAACACTGCTTGATCCCGTGCTGGGACCTTTGGACAAGTTGCTTTTCAAACTTACCGGCGTAGATGAAAAGCGCGAAATGAGCTGGAAAGAACACATGTTCGCGCTGCTGACCGTCAATATGGTCTGGTATCTGCTTTGCATTTTCGTTCTGATGAACCAAAGCTGGCTGCCACTCAATCCCGACGGTAACCCCAACCAAACTGCCGACCTGGCATTCAACACCAGCATTTCGTTCGTGGTCAACTGTAACCTGCAACATTATTCGGGCGAAAGCGGCGTGAGTTATCTTTCACAGATGTTTTTAATGTTCCTGCAATTTGTCAGCGCCGGTACCGGTTTGGCGGCTGCGGCGATCATTTTCATTGCATTGAAAAACCGGACTGCCGAACAGCTGGGGAACTTCTGGAACCTGCTTGTCAAATCCTGCACCCGCATTTTACTGCCTCTATCTCTTGTAATCAGCACAATCCTGGTCTTCAATGGCACGCCGATGACATTCGAAGGCAAAGATACTGTCATCAACATGCAGGGCGATACGGTTCAGGTTTCTACCGGCCCGGTGGCGGCTTTTACGGCGATCAAACATTTGGGCACAAATGGCGGTGGTTTCTTCGGTACCAACTCCGCGCACCCGCTCGAAAACCCCAGCTACCTGACCAACATGGTCGAAATGTTCTCGCAAATGATTGTTCCATTCGCGATGGTATTTGCATTTGGTTATTTTTTGAGGCGGAAAAAATTCGGCTGGATGATCTTCGGCGTGATGACTGTCGGGTTTCTGCTGCTCGTGATCCCTACAATGGTTTGGGAAATCAACGGCAATCCGGCGATCGGAAAACTGGGTGTCGATATTTCAGCTGGTGCAATGGAAGGCAAGGAAGTTCGCTTCGGCAGCGCCGCCTCTGCATTTTGGAGTATAGCTACCACCGTTATCTCAACTGGGTCCGTTAACTCCATGCACGATAGCGCGATGCCGCTTTCCGGAATGATGCAGCTGCTGGCGATGATGACCAATGCATTTTACGGCGGCTGCGGCGCCGGAATAATGAACTTCTTTGTATTCATTGTACTTGCCGTTTTTATCAGCGGTTTGATGGTAGGCCGCACGCCGGAGCTTTTTGGTAAGAAAATTGAGGCGCGTGAAATGAAGATTGCGATGATCGTTGCGCTGCTACACCCGCTCATGATCCTGGCCGGAACTGCCCTGGCTGCCGCATTTCCCGAAATCACATCGGCCAACCTGAACAACCCCGGCTTTCACGGATTCAGCGAAATGCTTTACGAATACACTTCGTCAGCCGCGAATAATGGCAGCGGTTTTGAGGGGCTTGGCGACAATAACCTCTGGTGGAACATTACTACCGGCATTGTGCTCATCTTCTCCCGTTTCATCCCGATCATCGGACCGGTGGCGATTGCAGGGCTTTTAGCCAAAAAGAAATTCATCCCCGAAAGTGCAGGCACGCTGCCGACCGACTCAGCAACTTTTGGCCTGATGACCCTCGGCGTGATCGTGATCATTGCGGCCCTATCCTTCTTCCCGGCACTGACGCTCGGCCCGATTGCGGAGTATTTTGCGGGAGCTTTTAGCGGTTAGTAGCAGGCTGTCGGCCGTCGGTTATCAGCAGTCAGCTTTTGATCGATAGCGTTTATAAAATCTTCTTAAAGTATTTCAAGTATCAATTAAACAAATGCTGTCTGATAATGCCGAAAGCTCAAAGCCGATTGCCAAAAGCCGACTGCCGACAGCCCAATCAAAATGAAAACTCAAACCACCTCCTTGTTTCAAAAGGAGCTTGTGAATGAAGCGATTAAACAATCGTTTATCAAACTGAATCCCAAATTGCTCTTCCGAAATCCTGTGATGTTTACCGTGGAAATCGGGACGATAGTAATGCTTGTTGTAAGTCTCTGGATTCTCTTCGGGGAAAAATCGCAGGGCAGCTTCGGCTATAACTTCGTGGTGTTCCTGATCCTGTTCCTGACATTGCTTTTCGCCAATTTTGCCGAAGCAATCGCCGAAGCAAGGGGAAAAGCGCAGGCAGACAGTTTGCGGAAAACACGTGAAGAAACCCAGGCGAAACTGGTGGTCGATAACGTGCAGGGATTCAATGTAAACACGAAGCAGGTGATGTCCGTCCAGATGAAAAAAGGCGACGTTTTCATCTGCGAGGCAGGCGACAATATTCCGATGGACGGTGAAATCATCGAAGGTTTGGCCACGATCGACGAAAGTGCAATCACAGGCGAATCTGCGCCGGTGATCCGCGAGGCAGGCGGTGACAAAAGCAGCGTCACAGGTGGTACCAAGGTTCTTTCCGACCGGATCAAAGTGCGGGTAACTACCGCGCCGGGCGAAAGTTTCCTGGACAAAATGATTGCATTGGTAGAAGGCGCCAGCCGTCAGAAAACGCCAAACGAAATCGCGCTGACAATCCTGCTGGCAGGTTTTACGCTCGTATTTATCATTGTTTGTATCACCTTGCAGCCATTTGCGAGCTACGCAAATACACCCATCACCATTGCGGCATTCATTTCCCTTTTCGTGTGCCTGATCCCGACGACGATTGGTGGCTTGCTCTCTGCGATTGGTATCGCTGGTATGGACCGCGCATTGCGGGCAAATGTGATCACCAAATCGGGTAAAGCCGTGGAAACAGCCGGTGACGTGGACGTTTTATTGCTGGACAAAACCGGTACGATCACCATTGGTAACCGCAAAGCCACCCAATTCCACGTAGCCAATGGTGTTACCGATAATCATTTTATCAAAAGCGCCGTATTGAGCTCGATCGCAGACGAAACGCCGGAGGGTAAATCCATACTCGAACTCGCCAATGCTACCCCTGCTACTTACAGCTTGCCCAATCCAAAATTTGTAGAATTCACGGCCGAAACGCGCAGCTCGGGTGTGGATTATGAAAATACACGCATCAGAAAAGGGGCATTTGATTCCATTAAAAAACTGGTGGAAAGTGCGGGTAACCACTTTCCTGAGGAGATTGATACCAGAGTAAAAGCGATCTCCAACAATGGCGGTACGCCGCTGGTGGTCGCTGAAAACGAGCAGGTACTAGGCGTGATCGAGTTGCAGGACATTATCAAGACGGGCATCAGCGAGCGATTTGAACGGTTGCGCAAAATGGGTGTGAAAACGGTGATGGTGACTGGCGATAACCCACTCACGGCCAAATTCATTGCGGAAAAAGCAGGTGTAGATGACTTCATAGCCGAAGCCAAGCCCGAAGACAAAATGAACTACATTAAAAAAGAACAGGAAGGCGGCCGCCTCGTGGCAATGATGGGGGACGGTACCAATGACGCGCCTGCATTGGCCCAGGCAGACGTAGGTGTGGCGATGAACAGCGGTACCCAGGCAGCTAAAGAGGCAGGTAATATGGTCGACCTGGACAATGATCCGACCAAGCTGATCGAAATCGTAGAAATCGGAAAGCAGCTTCTGATGACCCGCGGCACACTGACGACATTCTCAATCGCGAACGACGTAGCCAAGTACTTTGCAATCATCCCTGCATTGTTTATCGCCAGCATCCCAGCCTTGCAAGGATTGAACATCATGCAATTGTCCAGTCCGGAAAGCGCCATTCTGTCGGCAGTGATTTTCAATGCAATCATCATCCCGTTCCTGATCCCGCTGGCATTGCGCGGTGTAAAATACACGCCCATCGGCGCAAGCGCATTGCTACGGAAGAACCTGTTTATCTACGGATTGGGCGGCGTGCTGGTTCCTTTTGTAGGGATTAAGGTGATTGATGTGATTGTCAGTATCTGGATTTGATTATTGATCGTAATGACCATAGACACTCATAATGAAAGCGACTTGTCCAGCCGTAAAAAGTATTCTTCTTTTGTTTCAAATCGCAGGATTCCAGCAGAAGGTTTCTCGCTTATACTGATCGTGATTTCACCATCCTCCAAGCCACTCAGCAATGTCCTGATCTTATTAATGAGCTCGTCAGTGAACTCCGATGGCTGAACGCGCAACACAGCTTCCATAGAAATCAATTTTTCTTTAAAGTTAGAAATATAAAACATATGAAAACGAATATAATGCCTGCTATCAGGCTCACACTAGCTACGCTTGTACTCTTTTGCGTGGTTTATCCCGGCATCGTTTGGGCAATTGCCCAGTTGGCTCCTAATCACGGAAAAGGTGAAGTGATTACGAGTGGCGGCAGGAAGTACTACGCCAATATTGGTCAGGTTTTTACCGCGGACAAGTACTTTAACTCACGCCCGTCAGCAGTTGACTATAATTCTGCCGGTAGCGGCGGTAGCAACAAAGGTCCGTCCAATCCCGAATATCTCGCGACGGTGCAGGCGCGCATTGATACATTCCTGGTGCATAACCCAGGCGTGGCGAAAGCGGATATACCGGTCGAAATGGTAACTGCCAGCGCCAGCGGACTGGATCCGCACATTTCGGAACAGGCTGCATTGATTCAGGCCGGTCGGATCGCGCGGGTTCGCAGCATTTCCGAAAACAGGGTAACTGACTTGATCGGCAAAAACACGGAAGGTGCATTGTTCGGAGTTTTCGGGCCATCGTCGCGGGTGAATGTGTTGAAGCTGAACCTGGCTTTGGACGCGCTTAAATAGTCATTCAATTTTAATACAAATGAAAAAGTACTTCGCGGCAGCTATAATGCTCGCCCATTTTCAAAACGCCAATGCCCAGGATACAACCAAAACTGCCCCTGCTTTTACTGTAAGCGGTTATCTGGAAGCTTATTATAATTACGACTTCAATCGTCCGCTGAATAACACAACGCCTTCTTTTTTATACAATTTCAACCGTGCGGGAGAAGTTAATGTGAATCTTGGGTTTGTCAAAGGTAGCTACAACAGTGACCGCGTGCGCGCCAATCTGGCATTGGCAGTGGGTACATATATGAATGCCAACTACGCCGCCGAACCGGGTGTGCTGAAAAACATTTACGAAGCCAATGCCGGCGTGAAGCTCACCCAAAATGCCAATCTGTGGCTGGATGCTGGTATTATGCCTTCGCACATTGGTTTTGAAAGTGCGATCGGGAAAGATAATTGGGCGATGACACGCAGCCTGGTAGCCGAAAATTCCCCATACTTCGAGTCGGGCGCAAAGCTGAATTATACTTCGAATAATGGAA
>NZ_JBHYGF010000298.1:0-5368 GCF_051859145.1 Dyadobacter sp. | reverse complement strand
CTTTGCGGGTATCCGAAGCATAAAGGCCATCATCCGAAACAGAATAGATATTGGAGTACATTGCAGTAAGGCACCGGATATCATTGGGCGACAATTCTGTGCGCTGAACTGTAAAAGGCTGTCCGTCTTTGGTGGTCATAGAAGGTTGCCCGTTATTGGAGCAGTAATCGGAATTCATCATCATCACCGATTTCAGATCCATTTTATCAAAACCAAATCCCGCACTGCCTGATTGTTTGTGGGTCAAAAAATTCGCTTGCAATGCTGGCGCAATGTTCTGGAAGTTAACCGTGATAGTCTGGTCCCTGTCGTCGCGGGTATGTTCATGAAAAAGTCCCAGCGTGTGACAGATCTCGTGGAGCACGCCGCCTTTGCTGAAACCCAGTCCGAGCGTAATAAACTGCTGTCCGCCGGTGACGCCTATTGAGGAAGAAAAGCCGCGCCCGAACTTGAAGGTCACATAATTGTACTGATTGGAACGGTATACAAACGTAATGGGCGTAGAAGCTTCAATGATCGCCATGGCCGCATAAATCGCGGAAGTATTTGTGACCGTTTTTTCAATGGTGAAATAAACAATTCCTTTCTCCCATTTCTGCGCGTTCAGGGAAACTCCGGTTGCTTCTGTACGTGCACCGGCAGCGGCGTCGAGTTGCTTTTTAGAAAGGATAATGTCGCCTTCAAATACCGCCTCGCCATTGATCTCTGCGTATTTGATGGTTTTCCCAAACAAGGTACCTTCCTTTTCTCCGCCTGTTTCGCCAGGGTACGCCAGCTCGGGTGCGACTTGCTCAGAAGTTTTTTCAATTGTCGGAACAAGCGCCTTCTCTTCTTTCAGCCCGGAGCAGGCACTGAGGTAAACGAGGGATAAAATGAAGAATGATATCCTGGCAAAAAATAGCATGTTTTTCATGATCAATCTGGTTTTCGGGTGGATACGGATTTTGAAACGCACAGCCTGTTACTGCACGATTCAAAACTACCGCGGCCACCCGGCCAGAATGATCAATAATCGACGAACGGCGGTTGATAATCGCGGAATGGAAGGAAACCCAACCGCGCGTTCGTCGATTTGCCTGATTGATGTCAGCTTAATAGATATCCCACCAGTTTTTTGTCGCCTGCGAATCGCCGCCAATGCTTTTTGCCGCTTGTTCGCTGTTGGCTGCATTGGAGGCGCGGCTGGCGCTCGGATATTTGAGGCGTTTGACGATACCATCTTTTACTTCCTGGTCCAGACTGCCCGAAACTGGCGCGATGAACAAGGTATCTCCGTCTGGTTTTTTGATATCCAGTCTCAATCGCTCCATCCATCCCTGAATGCCCTGCATGTACAGCGCAAGCCATTTTTGTGTGCCAATTACATTCTTCCAGCTGGCTGCCTTGTATGGTACCCTCAGCAGATAAGCTTCAATCGCTTTTGCATCGGTAATGCCCCACTGCGTCATGGAAGCGGTTACGGCTTCTTTGTACAGGTCCGCAGCAGTGGCAGTACCCACATTCATTCCGCGCGCAGCCGCCTCGGCTTTGATAAAAGCAACTTCCGCATAAGTGATCATATTACCCCTTGCCGAGCCGCTGTAAGCCAGCACACCAGGCTTAGATAAACCGATCATCGTCGGCGTATTCGCCTCCACACCATAAGGTTTACCCACATATTTTCCATTGGTTTCATCCGGGCGGGCATATACGGGCAGCCTGGGATCACTCACTTCCTGCAGGTAATCGACGAGCGTTGAGGTAACTGCAAATTCAACCAGCGGGCGGTCCACATCATTATAAGGGAAGCGGTTGGTGGCTGCTGCCGTGTTATAGGGGAAAAAAGCATCCTGGCTTGTAGAAGTCAGCGTATTTTTCACTGCCTCTTCAATGATCACTTTGGCTTCGGCTGGTTGCGCGTCGGCCATTCTCATGGCAATGCGCATACGTAATGCATTCCCGATCCTGATCCATTGGGCTGCGTTTCCGCCGGCGATCACATCGCCCCGGATTGCGCCGGAAGTAGGACCGGCCAGGATATCAACCTGGGTTTTCAACGAAGCAAGCAATGCAGCGTACACATCCTTCCCTTTGTCATAAACGGGTTGCACGATCTCGTCGCCTTTCAGCGCCTGGGAGTAGGGAATGTCCACGTAAACATCTGTCAGGATATGGAAAAGCCAGGCTTTCATGATCGCCGTGGCAGCCAGCATGTGCTCGCTCGACTCCTGGGGATGCCTTTTGTAGTAGTTTTCTATTTCCTGTAAATCCATCAGCGGACCTGCGTACATGCCATTCCAAAGCCCGTCGTTGGTAAACAGAAAGCGGGTTTCGCCTGTCTTGTCTGTTCCGGTCCAGTACTGGGAAAGCTGCATGCCAACACGTCCGTTAAAATAGGTATCGTACAGCAGGTCGGAAGCGCGCTTCTGCGCATTGGCCATGAGGAACTCGGGCTGTGTTTCGCTCGACCTTGCCGGGTCGCTGTTCAGGGTATCAAAATTGTCGCAGCCGGGGAGCACAAGCACACACGCCAGCAGCAGAATCGTTATTTTCAATTTCATATCTCAATCGATCTAAAATGGTTGATCTGGAAAAAAGGGTCAGAATGTAAAGTTGAGGTTGGCGCCAAAGCTGCGGACCGGTGGTAATGCGCCTCCTTCGAATCCGATCTGGTTTCCAATGGAGTTGGTAATGTTCGCAGGATCCACGTTCGGTGCATTGCTTTTGATCAGCCAGAGGTTGCGGCCCGTCAATGTGAATCGGAGCGCCTGCATTTTGATCTTTTTCGCCAATGCATCCGGCAGCTGCCAGCCCAGTCTTACTTCGCGCAGGTAGATAAAGCTGCCGTCGTACAAATTGGCTTTACTGATCCGGTTGCCGCCGTCGGAGTTGAAGTGCGTACGCGCAGGAACCACAATGTCATTGGGGCTGCCGTCTTCTTTTACGCCAGGGTTAACCAGTCCATTCTCGCGGATACCTGGTAATGCAGTCTCTTCAAACATCCCCGATTTGTTACCGTACAAGTTGGTATACGAGAAGAAATCACCGCCTTTCTGGAAATCGATCAATGCAGACAGGTACAGGCTTTTGTAGCTGAATGTGTTGTTCAATCCGCCGATAAAGTCAGGATTGGCGTCACCGATGATCACCGGCGTGGGCGTTACCGCGTAGGTTCCGTTTGCTACCACTACCTTGTTGCCTTTGGCATCATACACATAGTCAGTACCCAGCATGGTTCCGAGCGACATGCCTTTTTGCGCCACCATGGATACCCGGTTCGTCCGTCTTTCCGTACCAATTACAAAGCGTTCGATTCCCTGGATGCTTTCATCCGAGCTGTTCAGGTCGAGTACCTTGTTTTTGTTTTTGGAAAAATTCAGGGACGCGCGCCAGCTGAAATTTTTGGTCATCACCGGCATTACATTCACTGAGAGCTCGATACCCTTGTTCTGCACTGTTCCGCCATTGACGATTTTGGTTGAAAAACCACTTTCCGCCGGGATCTGCACATTCCAGATCTGGTTTTCGGTGCGACGATCATAGTAGGTGAAATTCACGCCGAGGATCTCATTGAAAAATTTGAAATCGACACCACCTTCCACTTCCGCGGAAAGTTCCGGTTTCAAGCGGCTGTTATGCAGCCTGTCTGGCGTGCTTTGCAGCGGGAATGTCCCGAATTGCGTCACGATATCGTAGTAGCGCGATACCGAGTAGGGATCCGCGTCGTTGCCGACACGCGCGTAAGACAACCGGGCCTTGCCGAGCGTGAGCCAGGATGTTTTCGCAATTACATCGGAGAATATGAACGAACCGGCAATGGAAGGGTAGAAGTATGAGAAATTGCCCGTTTGCTTCAATGTCGAAGCCCAGTCGTTTCGTCCCGTAGCGGTCAGGTACAGGTATTTGTTATAGCCTAATGTAACCGATCCGAACAGGGAGTTGATCTGCTTGTTTCCGTAAGTGGTCGAGACGGTCGCAGGCGTCACCGAGTTTTGCAGCACGTATACCAGCGGTGTCTGCAAGCCGCCATTTGTGGTACCCGACTCAATGCTTGATTTAATACTCAATATATTACCGCCTGCCACAGCTTCCAGGCTGAACTTGTCACCCAGGTTTTTATTGACGTTTAATGTAGCCTGGTAGTTGTTCTCGTTGTTGCGCAATGCACGTTTTGCGTAGCTACCCACAAAAAATCCTTTCGCACTGCGGACTTCGTCGAGGTGGTCGAAGAAATCAGAGAACACACGTACATCAGCTGAAAGCCAGTCGGCAAACTTGTAGGTCAAACCCGCATTACCGAAGTAGCGGTTGTTCCGGTCCGTGTTATAGTTTTCATACTGGTTCCAGTAAGGGTTCTGGCTGAATGCGGGTTTCTGAATGTTCCATGCAGTACGGTTCCAGGATTGCTCGGTACCGTCTGCATATTTGTAGTTTTTGAGATAAGCATCGTCAATCTGCCGCTGGCCGTACATCACATAGAAAAGCATCGGGTTATTACCCATAAAGCCCGTTCCCGGCCGGCCTCTTGAATGGTCGTTGACATAATTGATCCCGCCGCTGAACGTGAATTTGTCGGTGAATTTGTAGGTTGTGTTCAGACTGATAAAAAAGCGTTTCAGCTCGCTTCCGGGATAAATGAAATTTTGCTTCGTTTGTCCCACGGAAAACCGGATCGAGCCTTTGTCACTGCTGCTGGCCACGGACAGGTTGTTGGAGAAGGTGATACCTGTTTTGAAAAAATCCTTTGCATTGTCAGGATGCGGGCTCCATGGCGCAGTTTTCCCAAAGTTCGGATTGTTGCGGTCCTGGTCCCATGACCAGTAATGCCGCACCAGCGTACCGTCCATTTTTGGTCCCCACGATTCATCCGTTCCATAATCGGGAATGAAATCGTACCTGCCTTTTCCGTCGTTATCGTCATAAGTACCTCCACCCGGCAGGAAACCGCTCGGGTTTTGGTTGACATATAATTTTGTAAAATTCGAGCTGCCGCCGCCACCATATGCATTCTGGAATTTGGGCAGGTACGAAACCTGGTCCATCTGAATGTTGAAGTCGTAGTTGAGCGACAGGTTACCCGATCCTTTACCTGTTTTGGTGGTAATGTAAATCACGCCGTTCTGGCCGCGGCTCCCGTAAAGCGCGGTGGCCGCTGCGCCTTTCAGTACGGAGATATTCTCCACATCATTCGGGTTGATCAGCTGGGCAGGATTTCCGTAATCAAAACCGCCGCCGCCTGTTCCCTGTCCGCCGGTTACGCTGGACGAGTTCATGTTCATATTGGCCATCGGTACTCCGTCGACGATGAACAATGCATTGTTATTACCAGAAATGGATTTCAGTCCGCGTATGGTAACCCGCGACGAGCCGCCCATGGAGCCGCTGTTGC
>NZ_JBHYGF010000297.1:0-5369 GCF_051859145.1 Dyadobacter sp. | reverse complement strand
CCCGATGCTCATATTCTCCGGATAACGGCCCATTTGTGGCATGTAACCAATGTCGCTGCGGTACTTGTAGTCATTCGCTATGCTCTTGCCGCTAAACGTAATTGTGCCGCTGTCGGGAATAACCATCCCAAGTATCGACTTGATAATGGTTGTTTTGCCGCTTCCGTTAGCGCCGATGAGCGCAATGCACTCGCCTTTGTTGCAGGAAAAAGAAACGTCGGTGAGCACTTTAAATCTGCCAAACTGCTTGGATATATTTTGTAGGGAGATCATAAGTTCAGGGGTTTGATAACAGGCATGGTATCTTTGAGCTGCTCAGGTGTCATGCCGGGGATCATTTTTTCTGTACGGTCCAGCAGGCTCACCATAAAACTTCTGAACAGTATCATAGCCGGAGGATACCGCTCGACGATCATTGAAAACAGGCTTACCGGATGATAAGGCACATCTCCGACTCCGTCTTTGTTCAGGTCATATCCTTCATATTTGTCCCAGTAATTGTTGTCAAAGTTGTTGAGTACCAATGAACTGTTTGTAGCAACGTCAAATGTATTGGCCCGGAAATTATTTTTTTCAATATGGTTGTCCATACAGCTGGCCTGTATTTTCAAAGCCCAGCCGTTGGCGTTGAACCGATTGTTATTAATGCGGATACGGGAAGCGCCTTCCATAAAGATCGCGGTTGTGTTGCCTGAAAATAAATTATCTTCAATATGGCTGTCAGAGATTTCTTTTAACAAAATACCGTAGGCTGAATCCCCCCAGTTGTCTTTGAAAATATTGTTTTTCATATTGACATGATTGGTGTACATCACAGCCACCCCGGCGCCATTGCTGCTGAATGTGTTGCGGGTGTAGTTGTTATGGTGGGCAAACATGAAATGAAGCCCATAACGCAGGTTTCCGTGGCTGGTGTTATTCTCTACATTGCTGTTGGTTGTGAATTCGAGATACATGCCATCGCGATGACCCTGAATGTGGTTGCCATAAATGGTCAGGCTATCGCTTTTCCAGCTATGAATGCCGTTTCCAATCAAATGCTCAGCTTTTCCATACGCTTTGAGCCGGTTATTTGTTATCAAGCAATGCTTTGACTGCTGCAGGTAAATTCCAAAAAAGTTGTCTTCCAGAACATTCCCCGTTACACTTACATGATGGGTGTTGTAAATCCGGATACCGGCGATGTCTTGCATGGATGACTGGCCCGATGCTTTGATCACCAATCCTTCAATAGTAACATGAGAGGATTTTACCGATATGATCTCGTATTTTTTCTGCCCGCTCAGTACCGGCCTTTCTATGCCTTTCAACACCAGCGGTTTGTCGATGATGATATTTCCTTCCTGATATAATCCTTTGTTGACCAGTATTGTGTCTCCTGCCAACGCCATGCGGATCGCCTGCCGGATGCTCTTTACAGACTGTGTTTTTCCAACACGGATCGTCCGGGCAGAAAGTTCCATTACCGTTGCGGTAGGCAGCCAGAGACAGGCAAGTAAGGATATAATTTTAAGAGTTTTTGGCATGGTTTTCGGGCGGCATTATTTTAGAAGCTCCTCCCATTTTAGCTGAGTCCCTGGAAATTTTTCCTGTGCCTGGCTTAGATCATCCGGGGTTTTGAAACCGGCCAGGTTTCCTCCCATGGGGCTCCGGAACGCTTCGCTGTGCAGAATGTACAAGTCTTTTGCCGCTAATAGTTGTCCGTTGTTATGAAAGTCAGCAAGATAAAAAGCCTCTACATCCGTCTTGCTGACAGTACCATCCTCCACATAGGATAGCATGCATTTAAGATCATCGAATTTATAGGCCCTGCCTTTTTTGGTAACAAGCTCGCAGCTGAACCGAAGGTCGCTGATCGTCATTTTGCAGTGGCTACAAGCATCTATACCACTCTGGATGGGCTGTGCTCCCTTGACCCCGCACGACTGGGCTGCCGTAATTCCAACAGAAAGCAGGGCCAGTGTAACTATGAGCCGGCTAGATGCTGTTATTGAAACTTTTTTTCTGCTGGTCCGCCACTCACTGAACATGCAGTAGGCTGCTACAACACCTGCCAGGATAAATATCCAGCCACCTGCTGCGGGGATGGAATAGGCACCAAAGTTTAATAACTGCTTAAAACCGATCAGCGGGGGCTGGTAAGACATGCCGGGCACAATAATGGCAGCTTCCGGGTTCAAATTATGGCCGTAATCATATTCCCATTTCCAAAAATCGACCATCGCAAGAATACCGAAAAGAGCAAACAGGCCCAGTACAGTGTAGCCGGCAAATCGTTTTCCCCATATCCCGGCAGCGATAAATACAACCGCAAAAAAGATGATAAGATAGGGCAGGATAGTGAACTCGACAAAATCTTCGGTATGCAGCGTTTTCATGCCAATATAATGGTTTAATCCATTGATGATATCCACATTACCGGCCAGCTTATCGCTATAAATTAATAGTTCCAGACCCTCCGGATACTGGGGCGCAGTAAGTTGTATGCGCCAGATAGGAAAGTGATTGACGAGTAACAATGCAATGCCACATAAGATGAGCAGCAGACGGTTAATGCCAAGCATACTGTTATTTTTCATGATTGCCGCGGTTGATGTTCAGTTGATTGCAGCCCCTTCGCCCGGGATCATTTAACACCAACTTGTAAGTCTTATGTTAAATAAGCTTGTCCTGTCGCTTCCGGGGCTGCTGTGAACCTTGTCTTATTCTGCGGGCATGTTAGTGCCGGTGTTGCCTATTAAAGCCACCTTGCTTCCTGCTGGCGACACTCTTACATATCCGGACATTTCCTGGTGCAGCGCGCTGCAGAAGTCTGTACAATAGATCGGGAAAATGCCCACACGGTCCGGCACCCATTTCAAGGTTTGGGTCTCCCCGGGCATTACCAGCAGTTCACCGTTATTAGCACCTTTTAGAGCAAATCCATGCGGCACATCCCAATCTTGTTCCAGGTTAGTGAGGTGAAAATAAACCTCATCGCCGATGCGTACCCCTTCGATGTTGTCCGGTGTCAGGTGGGAACGGATTGCGGTCATGTACACATGTACTTTGTTTTTGTCGCGTACTAACTTGGTTTGAGCCTCTCCTTTACTAGCATATGGATGCTTGTTTTCCTCCAGTTTAAATATCTTGATCGATTGATCTTTTATTTTATCGGCCCTGATCGCCTGGGCATAATGCGGCTCACCTATGGTAGGGAAATCCAGGATCAACTTCATTTTATCTCCGGAAATATCAAATAGCTGGGCACTTTGCGCCAGTTCAGGTCCGGTAGGTAAATAGCGGTCTTTGGTGATTTTGTTGTAAGCGATCAAATATTTGCCGTCTGGTTTTTTTGAATCCCCACCAGGGATCATCAGGTGACCAGGAGAATAGTAAACAGGTTGGCGGTCAATCACTTTCAGGTCTTTAATGTTCCATTTAACAATTTCAGAAGATACGAACATCGTAGTGACCGCATTTCCCCTCCCGTCAAATTCCGTATGCAATGGTCCTAGTCCTGGTTTTTGCACCTCGCCGTATAAAGCGGCTTCATAACTGATTACAGGTATTCCGCTGTAATCACCCTCAAAGGATTTGCTTTCAATCGCCTTAATCATTTTACTGAATGAGAAAACGGGAATCAGCGCGGCAAGTTTTCCGCTGCTTACCATGTATTCTCCTGTCGGGTCTATATCAATGCCGTGGGGTGATTTTGGACAGGGAATGAAGTAACACAGGTCTTTCAATTCTTTCGAGTTCAATACAATCACTTCATTCTTGAATTCCGAGCTCGAAGTGTGGCTCACTTCGCTGTATTTGTTGTGGGCATATTTTACCTTCACTTTTTTGCCTTTTCCGGCTTTCAGGTATTCTTCTGCCTTTTTCCAGTTCACCGCCATGATAAAATCTTTATCGTTTTTCGAAGCGTTTACTTCCAGCAGGGTGTTGGCCTGTTCGGTATTATAACATGAAAAGAAAAACCATCCGTGTGACGGGCCTTTACCCGCTCTGCTTAAATCAAAATTTACACCCGGGGTCTCGATCTGGAAAGCAATATCCATGTTTCCGTCCTTCTGGTCTACACGCACAAAGCTGAGTGTTCCTTTGAAGTTTTTCTTGTAGGTATTAATGGGCACATCCCCGTCTGCGTCGTCTAGTGGCACACTGAAGCGGGTTCCAGCAACTACATATTCTGTATTTTCGGTAATGAATGGAGAAGAATGGTTCCCGCTGCTGTTAGGCAATTCCAATATCTCAGCAGTACGGAAAGTTTTAAGATCAATGCGGGCGAGCCGGGGCGTATTGTTGCCGTTCACAAACACCCACCGTCCATCATTTTCGCCATTGGTTTTGGACAGCTGAACATGGTGCAGATCATCCCAGGGAACACTGCCATGAGAAGTATTGAGCATCGGCTTTGTTTCCTCACTGAATCCCCAACCCTTCTCAGGATCCTGGGAAAATACCGGGATTACCCGCAACAAACGACCTGACGGTATGCCATATACGGAAAGCTGTCCGCTAAAGCCGCCTGAAACAAAATTGTAGAATTCATCGTACTTGCCAGGCTCAACATAGGTTTTGGCAGCAGCGTCGCCACTGATGGCCGTGTCAGCACTTTTAGGTTTACAGGATTGCATGCCACCTGCCAGCAAAGCGACTGAGACAGCGCCTATTAAATATTTCAACGTTTTCATAAAATTGTGTTTAATCGGAAAATGAAGAGGTTATTGAACGCCGTCGTTCTGCCGCATGAATTCTAGAATATTCCGTGCGTCATCGTCGGACAAATTCTGATTGGGCATCCGCACAAGACATAGTTCAAGTTGGGCCTGCACCTTGGGATCTTTGTCGATCATCGCATCAGGGCTGGTTATAAAGTTCATGATCCATTCTGGCTTATGCCTGGTACTTACTCCTTTCCAGCCAGGTCCAACCAGTTTCTCATCCGTTAGTTTATGACAGCTGGAACACTTAAGATCAAATACCTCCTTACCGCCTGCCGCCATTTTCATATCCAGCTTTTCTGGTATTTCGACCTTGTCAAACTTGCCTTCACCACGTTCAGGGTCATAATCAGAGGTCTTAGGCATTTCTTCCGTACTTGCCGTTTCGTCGGTCTTTTCAGTATTTTGTCCGCATCCATATAACATTAAAACAGGGAGCAGCAGGAGCAACGATTTTTTCATTTTTTTATAACGTTTGGTGAAAACACAACTGTTAATGAGCCTTTCAGATAAATAAGAACCGACTACGACTCAAATGTAAATGTCTAGAATCCCTCATTTTATGAGTTCACGCATAAACAGGCGTTGCGAACTCTCAAAAGAGTAAAAATTTTTTGCAACGTGCTTTTATTCAAGTAGTTTAGGTGATGCATTGTTATT
>NZ_JBHYGF010000296.1:4465-5393 GCF_051859145.1 Dyadobacter sp. | reverse complement strand
CATCATCTTTGCCCTAATAAAAAACCAAGCAACCTATAACGATCACTTGGTTTTATCATAGAAATCAGGGTGACAAAACAATAAGTCAACAACAACATTTGACCATTAACAACAAATGGCTATCCTATCAAAAGAAGAAGCAAAAAAAATTATAGATAAAGTCCTGGCATTTTCGAAGGCTGATGAAGTCAGTGTAGGATTGTCGGGCAACCGGACGGGGAATATCCGTTATGCGCGGAACTCGGTTTCGACCAGCGGGGAAACCACTGATCTTTCGTTGTCAGTTACCTCTGTTTTCGGTAAAAAATCGGGTACGTCGACTATCAATGAGTTCGACGACGCTTCGCTGGAAAAAACAGTTCGCCGCGCTGAGGAAATCGCGCGGCTGGCTCCCGAGAATCCGGAGTACATGCCGATGCTGGGAGCAACGAACTTCCCGGAAAGCAAGGCATTTGCGGATAGTACAGCGGCCATTAACCCGGATTTTCGAGCGCAGGCCGCATTCAACAGCATTGATCCCTGCGTGAAAAAGAACCTCACCGCCGCCGGCTATATGGAAGACAGCGCGGGGTTTTCAGCGATGGGTAATAATAAAGGCTTGTTTGGCTACAACAAAAGTACCTCTGTCGACTTCTCCATTACTGTCCGCACGGCCGATGGAAAAGGATCGGGTTACGTATCCCGCGACTATAATGATGTATCCAAGCTAAATACATTGGCGGCGACGGAGATAGCGATGCAAAAGGCACTTGCTTCCACCAATACCAAAGCGCTTGAACCTGGCAAATACACCGTGATCCTAGAACCCACTGCCGGTGCAGACCTGCTGCTCAATATGATGCGGAGCATGGACGCACGCAGCGCGGATGAAGGCAGGAGTTTTCTGGGTAAAAAAGGCGGAGGTACCAGGCTGGGAGAGAAGCTTTTT
>NZ_JBHYGF010000296.1:2502-4455 GCF_051859145.1 Dyadobacter sp. | reverse complement strand
ATGCAGAAATCCCGGGCGCTACTTACCTGGGCGACGGCCGGCCGCAGGAAAAAGTGGTTTGGGTGGAGAATGGGGTTGTTAAGAATATGTCGTACTCACGTTTCTGGGCTGAAAAACAGGGGGTGAAAGCGGTACCGCCGGCGGGAGGTTTTATTTTTCAGGGAGGGAACGAGTCCATTGCGGACCTGATTAAAAGTACTGAAAAGGGGATTTTAGTTACCCGCTTCTGGTACATCCGCGCGGTTGATCCGCAAACCCTGCTTTATACCGGACTTACCCGCGACGGTACTTTTTACATTGAAAACGGCCAGATCAAGTATCCTGTCAAAAATTTCCGGTTCAATGAAAGTCCCGTGATCATGCTCAATAATGTGGAAGCAATAGGAAAGCCGGTGCGTGCGAACGGGAGTCTCGTGCCGCCTCTCAAAATCCGTGACTTTACTTTTACAAGTCTCTCCGATGCAGTCTGACCATTTATATCAGATTAATGCCTTACATACAAAGAAGATTTGGCAGAAGCGGGCAACTTCTTACATTAAGATTTGTCTTTGACGCAAAATCAATCCGCCACGAATAGCAAACATTTACAAACACATTGAACAGACGAGATTTTATTCAAATGGCCGGGCTAGGAACGGGAGCGTTCATGATGCCCGGGCTTGTGACCGGCCGGCCGGTTTCCCCTGAGGCATTTCTGGTGCCGGGCGTGGACGTGGCCATTAAAAAGCGACTGGCCGACGCGGCTTTGAACGCTGCAAAAGCAAAGGGTGCGACTTACGCCGATGTCCGGATCGGTCGCTATCTCAATCAATTCGTCGTGACGCGCGAGGACAAGGTTCAGAACATCGTTAACACGGAGTCTTATGGCGTGGGCGTGCGGGTGATCGCGAATGGGTGCTGGGGGTTTTCGGCTGTGGTGGATGTGAACAACGAAACGCAAATGGCGCAGGCGGCCGAAAGCGCAGTCGCAATCGCCAAAGCCAATGCGAAACTGATGAAAGAACCGGTTCAGCTGGCGCCTCAGAAAGGCTTCGGAGAGGTTAGCTGGAAAGCCCCGATCAAGAAAAATGCATTTGAGGTACCTATTAAGGAGAAAGTCGACCTGCTGCTGTCCGTAAATGACGCAGCATTGAAAAACGGCGCGAATTATGTCAACTCGGTACTTTTCATGGTCAACGAGCAGAAATATTTTGCGTCTACAGACGGCTCCTATATCGACCAGGATATTCACCGGATCTACCCACAATTCAATGTAACAACCATTGATCCGAAAAGCGGAAAGTTTGAGACGCGCCGGTCGCTGAGCGCGCCGATGGGAATGGGATACGATTATCTTCAGGTAAATCCGGCGGACAAAGTGACGGGTATCACTACGCGCTACGGCATGGGTTATGATATGCTAGAAGATGTGACTCTAGCCGCGAGACAAGCCAAGGAAAAACTAACCGCCAAATCGGTGGAAGCTGGTAAATACGACCTGGTACTGGATCCGTCGCATTTGTGGCTTACCATTCACGAATCTGTGGGCCACCCGCTTGAACTGGACCGCGTACTGGGCTACGAGGCCAATTTTGCAGGAACTTCATTTGCAACACTGGATAAATGGCAGTCGAAAAACTTCCAGTACGGAAGCAAGCAGGTGAACCTCGTAGCCGACAAGCTGCAGGTGGGTTCGCTGGGCGCGGTTGGCTGGGATGATGAAGGTGTTAATACCAAAAAGTGGGATCTCGTGCGGGATGGCGTGCTGGTAAACTACCAGGCGATCCGCGACCAGGTGCATATATTAGGAGAAAAAGAATCACAGGGTTGCTGCTATGCGGATAGTTGGAGCTCGGTGCAGTTTCAGCGCATGCCGAATGTCTCCCTCGAAGCTGGCAAAACGCCACTGAGTGTGGAAGAAATGATCAAGGATGTGAAAAAGGGTATCTACATTATTGGGGACGGATCCTTCTC
>NZ_JBHYGF010000296.1:0-2466 GCF_051859145.1 Dyadobacter sp. | reverse complement strand
GACAGTTATATTATGAGATCAAGGATGGGAAAATCGCCGGAATGCTGAAAGACGTGGCTTATCAATCCAACACGCAGGAATTCTGGAACTCGTGTGTGCAGGTTTGCGACCAGAAAGACTACCGTCTAGGCGGCTCCTTCTTCGACGGAAAAGGCCAACCCTCGCAATCCAGTGCGGTTTCCCACGGCAGCTCGACAGCGCGATTTAATGGGGTGAATGTGATTAATACGGCAAGGAAGATTTAATGAGTGAATGAGTGAGTTGCGAGTTAGTGAATGAGTGAGTTAGCGAATATATATATAATTCTATCGACTAATCACTAACTCACTAACTCACCACTCACAACTCATAATTGACCCATTCAGTCATTCAAAATTGAAAAAAACATGTCCATCATACTAACAGAATCCGAAGCGAAGGCACTGTTGCAAAAGGTGCTAAAATACTCGAAAGCAGATGAATGCGAGGTGAATATTATGGGTGAGGAGCGCGGTAATATTCGTTATGCGAGAAATGAAGTTTCGACCAGTGGCGCATTGATTAACCAAAACCTGGAAGTTCAGTCAGCTTTTGGAAAGAAAGTGGGTGTGGCGACGGTCGATGAATTTAGCGATGAAGCCATTGAAAGATGTGTCCGCCGGGCGGAAGAGCTAGCGCAGCTTGCGCCTGAAAATCCTGAATATGTGGGCGTACTCGGTCCACAGACTTATGGGAAATCCAAAGGCTTCTTTGACTCGACCGCAGCAATCAATCCGGATGTGCGCGCGAATGCAGTTGCCAAAAGTTTGGAGCTGACCCGCGCCCAGAACCTGACTGCGGCTGGTTTTCTCGAAAATCAGAAAGGCTACCGCGCAATGATGAATTCCAAAGGTTTGTTTGCGTACTACCCGAGCACAAATGTGAATTTCTCATTGACGGTGCGTACCGAGGATGGAAAAGGCTCAGGTTACGTGGCGCGGGGTTATAGTGATGTAAATAAGCTCGATACTGCCGCCGCGACCAACATCGCGATTATCAAATCAAAAGGTTCGGTAGGTGCGAAGGCGCTGGAGCCTGGCAAGTACACGGTGATCCTCGAACCCACCGCAGCAGTGGTTTTACTTGAAAATATATTTTTCAGTATGGACGCCCGCAGCGCCGATGAAGGACGTTCGTTCCTGAGCAAGCCGGGCGGAAAAACAAAGCTGGGGGAGAAAATCGTAGACGAACGCGTGAACATTTATACCGATCCCGCGAATCCGGAACTTCCTTCGTCACCCTGGTCAGGGGATGGACAACCCGTTAATAAAATGAGCCTGATCGAAAAGGGTGTGGTCAAAAACATGTTCTATTCCAGATTCTGGGCGCAAAAAAACAATGTCAAGCCGGTACCCTTTCCAACAAACGTGATCATGGACGGTGGCACGGCGACGCTGGAAGAAATGATCAAGTCAACGAAGCAGGGAATTTTAGTTACAAAGCTTTGGTACATCCGGGAAGTAGATCCGCAAACGCTTTTACAGACAGGGCTTACCCGTGACGGAACATTTTACATTGAAAACGGCGTGATCAAACATCCGATTAAAAACTTCCGTTTTAATGAAAGCCCCGTGATCATGCTCAACAATCTCGAAACGCTGGGTAAGCCCGAGCGTGTTGTGAGCACCGAGTCCGACCGTAACTACCTGATACCGCCTATGAAGATCAGGGAATTTACATTTTCATCACTTTCCGACGCAGTTTAAGTATTGAAGCCTTTCTTTTTCACACGAATTCAATACACTTCGGGTAACTGGGATACCGATCAGCGAATGCCTTCCAATTTGTTGCATTCGCTGGTCGAGTACACCACGATCCCAATTGACGAGAAAGAAAAAATAGTGCAGCTTAGCAGTAATGAGCTTTTCAAGAGCCCATTCTGCTATCTGAGCGGGCACAAACTGGTTGAATTTTCACAACAGGAGCGCGATCACTTCCGCAGGTACGTCCAAAACGGCGGCTTTGTTTTTGTGGATGATTGCAACCACGATATTGACGGACTGTTTGCCAAGTCGTTTGAGCAGGAAATGGAACGAACTTTTGGTCCGAAAGCATTACAGAAGATCCCGAACAACCACCCGATTTACCATTCCTTCTTCAAATTCGAAGACGGTCCTCCCACTACATCCTTCGAGCTAAACGGCTGGGGCGACGACCTTGTCCACGATTACCTCAAAGCCATCACCATCAACGGCCGCATCGGCGTTTTATACAGCAACAAAGACTACGGCTGCGAATGGGACTACGATTTCAGGAACAAACGGTTTCTGGCTGTGGATAATACCCGGTTTGGGGTGAATATTGTGGTTTATGCGTTGGGGGTTTAGGAAGGGGAGGAAGGAGGAAAGGGAGGATGGAGGAGGGGGAGGAGCCTGTCACGTCCTGAAATAGGTTGACCTTAACCACAGGGAGATTTATGCAGCATGACCGTCCGAAAGTAGTGAAGTA
>NZ_JBHYGF010000295.1:0-5396 GCF_051859145.1 Dyadobacter sp. | reverse complement strand
GAACCAGGTTCGGACCGATTGACCGGATATTCATTACCTCAACCATCAGATATTCGCCGGAGTACTCTTTTCCGTCCGCAAATATCTGGCAGCTTTTGGCTTCGTAAGTCTGCACAATTTCTAACAAAACCCGGCGGGCGGCATTCAGCTTTTCTTCGGCTGTCTCGCCGATCTCGTCTTCCAGCTTGTCCATGATTTTCATCAGGCGCGGGAAGATCCCGATGCCGAAAGCTTCTAGAAAGAATTTGTCGCTATCAAGACCTACAACCCTGCCGATATCAAAAGGTTTAAGGTGATAATGGTGCCACTTCTTAATGATATCCTTTGCTTTCCCATCGATTCCCAGCGCACAAGCCACATTGTTGGCGGTTCCGTGCGGAAGCAGCGCTATGGGGTAATGCCGGTCAAGCAGCGTGCGCTTCATTAACACTTTGGCGATCCTGCGGACTGTGCCGTCACCGCCAGCTATGATCAGAAAATCAGAATCCTCATCAAACGCTTCCCAGCCATTCTCTTTCACTGAAGAATAAGCACATTCAAAACCTTCCTTTTTGATCAGTTTCGTTAATTCTTCTTTGCTAAAATCACTGTCCCCGGCGGTCGGGTTGTGCAAAAGGTGGGCTTTTTTCATAAGAAGTATGTCGTGATAATGCTATTTCATAAAAAACATACCAGGCATAATTTTATTGATGTAATGCCAAAAACGAGATTGTATATGAAAATTCTGGTAACAAACGACGATGGAATATACAGCCCCGGCATTGCTTCTCTGGCAAAAATCGCGGCGAGGTTTGGGGAAGTCAAAATTGTGGCACCCGACGTGGAACAATCATCAATGGGCCACGCGATAACTGCTTCCAGGCCACTTTCTTATAAAAAATCGCCGATTGACTTTGGCGGCATTGACGCATACCGCGTCAATGGTACCCCGGCCGACTGCGTGGCGCTCGGCCAGCATTTGTGGGACAAGCCCGACGTAGTGCTCTCGGGCATTAACCTCGGCCCTAACCTGGGAAATGCGATGTGGCATTCGGGTACACTTGCTGCTGCCAAACAAGCGGTACTGTTCGGGATAAAGGGGATTGCGCTGAGCACACCTACCGAGGTTGAACCTGATTTTGACGCGCTCGATCCATTTGTGGAGAAAGCGCTTGACCTGCTTTTCAAGAATCCGCATTTGAACCTTGTGAATGTAAACTTCCCGCCCCAACCAAAGGGTGTAAGATGGACAAGGCAGTCAGTGCGGCTATATGATAATAATATCGTCCCTGCACTCGACCCTATGGGAAGAAAACATTACTGGTTTACAGTAGTGCCGCTCGAAGCCGCTGAGGAAGGAACTGACAGGTGGGCAGTTGAGAATGGATTCGTGTCTATTACCCCGCTCCGTCTCGACCTTACCAATGAAGCAGAGCTCATCAAAGCGCAGCTGGCTTACCCAATTACCTGATATATTTAACCTGGATTTAATTGAATAATGCCCCAGTCCCGCCCATTCGGCGGGACTCTTTTTTTGAACTCTTTGCCATAGTCGTAAGGGGTAGAATGGCCGAAATACAGTCTTATCCGAAACAGTTGTATTTTTAACCATCCCTGAATCCAAGAATCTGTACCTATTATGGAACAACCTAAAATTGGCAATTACCGCTGGGTTATATGTGCGCTCCTCTTCTTTGCAACCACGATCAATTATATAGACAGACAGATTCTCGGACTATTAAAACCAACGCTTGAAACTGAATTCAACTGGACTGAAAGCGATTATGCCAATATCGTAATGGTCTTCGCGGGCTGTTATGCACTGGGCTACATTGTCTTCGGTAATATTATCGACAAGATCGGCTCCAAGCTCGGTTATGCGGTGTCGATCATAGTATGGAGCATTGCCGCGATTGCACACGCATTTGTAAGAAGTACTTTCGGTTTTGGCGCAGTTCGCGCATTACTTGGGTTAGGCGAGTCGGGTAACTTCCCGGCTGCTGTGAAAGCGACGGCTGAGTGGTTTCCCAAACGTGAAAGAGCGCTTGCAACGGGTATTTTCAATTCTGGAACAAGTATCGGCGCGGTAGCTGCCCCTATTCTGGTACCCTGGCTTCTGGGAGCTTACGGCTGGCAGGAGGCATTTTTGATCACCGGTGCACTGGGTTTTGTCTGGCTGATATTCTGGTGGCTATTCTACGAAATTCCATCGCGGCACAAGAAGATCACGCCGGAAGAGTACGCTTTCATCCACAGCGACAACGAAGCTGCCGAAGGTGAGGGAAAAAAGCCGATACACTGGACCAAATTGCTGCAATTACGCCAGTCCTGGGTTTTCATTGTAGGTAAATTCCTGACCGACCCGATCTGGTGGTTCTTCCTTTTCTGGCTTCCATCCTACTTTGCAACCACATTCGCGCTGGATCTTAAAAAGCCTAGTCTCCACCTCGCGATCGTTTACACTGCTACTACATTCGGCAGCATTGGCGGCGGTTACCTTTCTTCTTATCTGATTAAAAAAGGCTGGGCGCCGCTCCGGGCGCGTAAAATCACATTGCTCGTGGTTGCATTTGCGGTTCTTCCGATCATCCTGGCGCAGTTTGCCAGCAATGTCTGGATTGTTGTCGGGATCATCAGTATCGCTACTGCGGCGCACCAGGCGTGGAGTGCGAATATTTTCACGATCGTTTCCGATATTTTTCCAAAACGGGCAGTGAGCTCGGTGGTAGGTATCGGTGGAATGGCGGGATCGCTGGGATCCACGTTTTTCCCGCTGGTCGTAGGCACGCTGCTGGACTATTACAAAGCTGCCGGCAACATCGGTGCGGGTTATAATATCCTGTTTATCATATGCGGACTGGCCTACATCATTGCGTGGATTATCATACATTTTCTAACAAAAAACATGAAACCGGTTGAAGAAGCGTTAAGAGATTGACATTGTTCAGCAATTCATAACCATCGAACTTAGAGGAAATATTTCTTCAGATGAAAAAGTACCGCTATCCTTTCCTTTTCCTGGCAGTCTCGTTTTCACTTGTTTATTGTAAAACAAACAAGCAACCTGCAACTGCCACTACGGCGACCGTCTCAACGGCGCAAAAGGAAGAACCTACTGCCAGCAAACCTGGCCAATCTCCATTCATCGCGCCCGAAAATACCATCGCATTAATGCAGGTGGAAAATGGCTTTGAAGTAAAGCTCGTCGCATCAGAACCGCTGGTAAGTTCGCCCGTGGCTATGCAGTTCGACGATAAAGGCCGCATGTGGGTGGTTGAAATGACGGGTTATATGCCCGATACGATCGGTACCGGCGAGGATATTCCTAACGGAAACATCGTGATCCTTGAAGACAAAAACGGGGACGGAGTTTACGACGACCGGCAGGTGATCATCGATTCACTGGTACTGCCAAGAGCCATTTGCCTGATAGAAAACGGTATCCTGGTCGCAGAACCAACGAACCTGTGGTTTTACGAGATCAAAAACGACAAAGCCGGAAAACGCACGCTAGTTGATCCCAAATACACCGAAGGCGGTAACGTAGAACACCAGCCGAACGGACTGCTGCGGGCCATGGATAACTGGATCTACAATGCAAAGTCTGACAAGCGGTACCGGAAAGTAGGACCTAAATGGGTTATTGAGCACACGCATTTCAGGGGTCAATGGGGTATTTGCCAGGATAATTATGGCCGCCTTTATTATAACAACAATTCACAAAATTTGCTTGGCGACTATTTCCCGGCTGGTGTAGGAGCCTGGAATACTAACCAGCGCGGCGTTGCGGGGTACAATGAGAAATCGGTAGCAAACAATAAGGTATATCCGCTGCACCCTACTCCCGGTGTAAACAGGGGATATATGAAAAATATCCTGGACGACAGTCTGCGCCTCAATGATTTTACTGCGGCTGCCGGCCCTGTAATTTACCGCGGCGATTTGTTCGGCCAGGCTTACGATTTCAACGCATTTGTCCCCGAACCATCGGCCAACCTGATCAAGCGGAACATACTTGACCAAAAAGGATTTGTTGTAAAAGGCGAGCAGGCTTACAAAGGGCGCGAGTTCCTGGCCAGTACCGACGAGCGTTTCAGGCCGGTGAGCTTGTATAATGCACCTGACGGCGCCATGTACGTTCTGGATATGTACCGCGGGATTATTCAGCACAAAACATATCTGACACCTTATTTGAAAGAGCAGATCGGGAAACGCGACTTGACGCAGCCACTTTCGAGTGGGCGCATTTACAAGGTTGTTCCAAAAAATACCAATGCCAAACCGGTTACTATCCCCTCAGACGCATCGGCGTTGGTGAAGCTACTCGGCCACCCGAATGGCTGGGTTCGCGACCGCGCACAGCAAAAGCTTATTGACGGAAAATACAACCAAACGGTACCTGCATTGCGTGAGGCCGTGAAACAAACAGCTAACCCACTTCTCGCGATCCACGCATTGTGGACTTTGGAAGGTCTGAATTCACTGAAAACGGAAGAAGTGGTAAGCTGGCTTAGAAGCGCCGACCAGCAGTATAAAATGCAGGCATTTGCAGTAACACCATCCATCATCTCACCCGCTTCGTACAAGCAATTTGCTAGTTTGTTTGATCAGATGGTCGATCAAAATGATACGCTCGCTGCGCCCTATGTTGGATTTATGGCAAAAAGCATTGCTCAATTTGACACGGTTGCATCCAAAAGCCTGCTGACTAAACTCGCTACCAAATACCCAAACAACCGGTATGTTGCCGACGCGGTTATCAGCAACCTGCAAGGAAAAGAGGAGTTGTTCCAAAGCGAGCTGACAGCTTCATTGAGCGACCAGAACCTGCTGGTGAACAAGCAGCTTCAGAAAGTAATCACAGCTGTGCGCAGTGCGCAGGGAAACCGGAATCCTGAAATGCTTAAAAGGCAGTTTCCGAAAGGAGAAGCATTGTTTACATCGGTCTGCCAGACTTGCCACGGTCCCGACGGTGGCGGTGTGAAGTCGCTCGCACCTCCATTGAACCAGTCGGAATGGGTAACCGGAAGTAAAGACAAACTGATTTCGATCGTACTTTACGGACTAACGGGCCCGGTTAAAGTAAATGGCCACGTGTACCAAACGCCGGAAGTGAGCGGAGATATGCCGGGTATCGGGTATGATAAAGATATGCCAAATGAGGACATTGCCCAGCTGCTCAGCTACATACGCAAATCCTGGCGCAACAATGCGGATGTAGTGAGCACGGAAGAGGTCAACAAAGTGCGCCAGAAACTGACCGGCCGTGAAAAGGCATTTACAGAAGCAGAGTTGAACGGGATTTAAAACTGCTCAGAAAAAAAGCGTTTCAAGGGAACGAAAGGAATGAAGAGAATGTCTCAGTAATGGGACATTCTTTTTTTGTTCCAATGTATATGAAAGACACTGAGCAAAGC
>NZ_JBHYGF010000294.1:0-5407 GCF_051859145.1 Dyadobacter sp. | reverse complement strand
GCTGACCCCGACCAGGATCAAAAGCCAGCGGTATACGATGCGGCCCGTCGTGCTAATGCCGACGGTACTGAACTGAGTCTGGAGAAGGGATTTACTGCATTTACGAATTTCGACATGCGCCCGCAGCGTGAGCACGCCAATAAAGGCGGATAGCAGGATGATGGTGATGTGACCCACCCATTCAATTGGTTCCATTTCCCTGTTTGTCAATTTTAGTGATTAGATAGGTTTTACACTTTTCCAGTATCGGTTCAAAACCATACACCGAAAGGCCCGTGATGACAGCTGCCAGACATGCATTTTCCACTTTCATCCAGTAAACCACTAGACCCGGAACCAGCAATGCGCTTGTGAGCCCCATGATCACGATCCGGATCGTTTTCCGGCGACTGATCGGTTCTTCGGGCTCGAACACCCTGTAAATGACAATTAGCACAGCCGCGAACATGGAAATGATCCAGGATTCGATCGGTACGCCTAAGCGCTTCAAAATTTCTTCCATTAGTGGTTATTTTTGGATGATTGCCCCGATGATCATCCCGCCGACAAATCCGACAAAGAGCCACCTTCTTTTCTTTTTGGGCTGATCGGCCAGCTGTGATTCAAATTTCTGGATCTGTGCCTGGTGCTGAAAGGACAAAAAACGCTGCTCGTTTTTGCTGGCCAGGTTCTCTTTCACTAGCTGCTCATTCGTTTTTTGAAGGAAGAACATGCGCGGCTTGAGTAGTTCAAATTTCATAGCGCTGTCTTGCATTGCCTGAAAAAACCGCCTATCGATATCCGTTTTGTCGCTCCCAATCTGCGCGATACTTCGCCCGGGCACTATCACGGCCAGCAGGATCCAGTAGATCCAGCGAGCCGCTCTTTTTTGTTGCTTGTTCATACTCATAGTTGAAAATGTGGGCTGAATCGCTGTGCATTATTTTGCGCTCGTTGAAGTACCGTATGCTATCCCGGATCTGCGCTTCGGACTGTTGTGCAGGCCGTGGCCGGATCCAATGGTAATAGAATGCGCAGGTACCAGCTGCTACCCCGATTATAACCAGGATAGCAGCAAGCCAAAGGATGTATTTAAATATGGACTTGGATTTCATCAGCGCAGATTAGAAGTTTTTGGAAACAGTCTGCCGGCCGTAGACCCTGCCTAAGTTTATTTCCTTGCCATTATGCTTGATGGTGACATTGTCTTCGTATTCGTGTGCGGACAAAAAGCCGTTATAGTAGATCGCCACTGATCCGGCAGGCCCTTCGCCAACTATGGCCAGCCCCTTTTTCTCGTCCGCCGCGTCGCGAACTATAAACAGGTTCAGGTTAATCGGATTAGAACCTCCATTTAGCGTTAACCCAGCTGTGCCAGGTTTGGCCTTAAAGGATCCGCGGCTGGAAGAGTAAGAAGCATGAGACAATTTCTGGATCCGGTCACGGATATTCCAAACGGCTTCCATGCCGGCAGCAGCTGCATCGATCGGACTGGCGTACAGGCTATGTATCAAACCAAATCCGCTATTTTGAGGAGCGCCATTTTGCCCCGGGCTGTACGGCTGCCAATCTCCACCGGCTGGGCGCCACTGGATACTTTGATCACTCCACCAATGGATCTGCGTGGTATCCTGGCCAAAGGCTGAGCCTGGCGCGTCCCAAATCTGGATCCCACCTGTAAGCAGCATCGACCAGTAGCCGGCCGTAAAAAGCTCATCCCAGGGCGCCGGCGGCTGGCTGTTCATTCTGGTCAGGATCTCACCGCCGGTAAAAGGTATAATCTCACCTGTCCGGCTTTGCTCGACGCCAATTTTGTGACCGGTTTTTTGATCGGAAACGAAGCTTTCCACCTTGCACATGGTGAAAATGCTGACTTTCCTTTCACGGTCCCGCCCTTGCCATGTTTTGGTGCCCAGCTTGGTTTTCTCGTTCAGGTACAAAAATTCATAAGGCAACTGATAGGCCTTGTTCCAGAAATAATATTTCGCATTTAGGTTCCGGACGCCAATGTGGTCACGCGTGTAAAACTCGTGGTCATTTTGGCCAAAATCAAAGTCACTATTAGACTGGGCTCCGTACCCTTTGAACAGCTTGCTTGTTAAGCTTTTTTCGTAGGTACTTCTCGAATAGTTCAGCATGCCTTCGGTGAAAAACCCGCTAAAATCATCGCTGCCATAATCGCCGAAAAGGCCAGTGTAAAGCGGGTTTGACTCGACGCCTTTTTCACGGTACAAATCCATCGCGGCTTTGTATGTCAGCTGCACGCGGCCGTAAATGTCGCTGTCCTGGCCTTGCGCATTTTCGCCGAGCTCGCTGGTGATAACAGACCGTTTATCGGTCCCCATGCGCTCGGCAAAGTGCCGGCCGACGCCATACAGGTACTCGTCTGGCACTTTACCTTCCATGCCGGCTTTGATTGTGTGCCAGGTGTTCGGCTGGCCGGCAGGATTGCCCAGATCAATATAAGGCTGGATCCCGACACGCTGGTAAACTGTCTGAGCATCCCCCCGATTGATGTATCCGGTCGAGAAAGTTTTGTTGTAAGGCGCCCAGTCGATTGCGGGGAGTACAGCAGGAAAATTCAACTTGCGCGATACCACAAGCCAGCTTGGAACCACATTACTGCCCTGCTTTGTATCAGAGCTGATCGATAGAAATATCTCTGAAAGCTGGGCATTGTTGATATTGACAGCATTTTCCCCCCAGCCATTGAATTGCCTTTCAAAAGCTTCGATACTGCCGAATTTGCCCGGATCACAAACAAATTGCCGGATCGTGTAGATCCCATCTGGCAGATACAGATTTTGCAGGTCCTGGTATGATCCGTCAGAGTTGCGCAGGATACCGTACCCGATCGCGTAGAAGACATTTCGGCCGTCAAGCTTGTCTATCTGCTCCGCTTTATTCAGCCCGGGCGTAATATCCGAAATTGTGCCGTCTGCATTGAATTGCAGCGCTAGCCTGGGTGTCTTGTTGTAGGTGTAAGTCCTGCCGCCTACTTTGGTTTTATAAGCGCCGATCGTCTTTGATTCGACATTTGGAACAGGTGTCGGCTTGACTTCATCAGCAGGCTTCTGAGTAATTGGAAAAGTCGCATCGCTGATATCAGAAACACAGCTGACACCGGCCATTGTAATCCGGTAAATACCATCGGAAAGCGCGGGATAGCTTACCGTAATTACGCTGGAAGACGGCGCAATTTTTTGCGAGTACTGTAAGAAACCAGCAGCTGAATGGATCTGGATCAGCGCAGTATCCACGCCATTGCCATGAAATTGAAGGTTCAGGCTAGTCGCTGTGACACTGGTCAGCTTCTTAATCACCGGCCCGTCATCACACTTCTTTTTTGCCGGCACGATAACAACCGGATCCGAAGGTTTGAGGTTAAGATCCTTAATAGCTTGCCTGACGTAATTCTGCATGTACACTTTACCGACAATACTGTCGGGAAGTGTAACCTTAATTTCAAATTGCGCAGTAGCCGACAGCTGGAAGGCCAATAGCGCGGTAAACAAACTCAAAAAACGTTTCATTGTATTTGCTTTACAGGGTTAAAAATCATTTTCTGGAAGCCGCAGCTTTTCGTCGCAGCTCGTCATTTTTCAATTCGATGTATGCAAGCACGTCCGGAAGCGGCCGGCCCATGACTTGGTCGTAATTGCCAAAAACATGGCTTTCAGCTACGCGGACAATCTGCCGCTCCCAATCCTGCACGAATATTCCCTGGCTGATTGGTGCTGCATCCGGATCGCCACCGCCCCCCATACCGTAGATGGTCAGCAGTTTATTGGCTGCATTGTTAAACCATTGGGCTGTCATGATCATAGTCACGATATCAACCTTTTCGAATATACTGGCGCGCAGCTCGCAGCGAGTCGAGTTATATTCTTCCCTTGAATCCTGGCCGGGCTCAACCTGGCGGATCCGCTGGATCACATCAGGCTTCGGCCGCGCGATCGTGGCCATGAACTTGCACAGCCCATCCAAGGCAGCAGCTTCCGATTTGGCAGAATAGAAGGCAATCAAATGCGCAGTAGCCACAACGAATTCCGCTGTCTTGACCTGGTGTAAATTCTCATCCGGAAGCAGCAGCCGGCGCCCGCGAATTTTCACGGATCCGACCGGCCGAAAGTCCGTTCCTTTTAGTATCCAGTCCATGGTTTGCAAAAGGCGCCAGAGCTGATCATGGTTTTGCTCTTGCATGAGCAGCTGCCAGACATTTTCCGGGCAATCAAAAAGCTTTCTGAGAAGTTGGATCTTTGCGGCCGCGCTTTTCGGGTTCTGGTACACCTGGCGAACTATGCCGATTACATCTTTCCCGCGCAGATCCTGGTAACAATCGGCCAGCTGACATTTTGCCCGCAATTCTTCGACGAAAACCGTTTTCATAGCCTGAAATGTTTACGGTTGCAATTGTCCGGCATGCTCCAAACCCTGCTATCAGGAGTCCGGTACAGTTCCGAATTGAAGTACTCGGGAAACACCGTTGCACTTGCGGTACCGTTTAGGTACATACGCAGGTCGGTTTTGGTCTGATCGACCCGCTGCAACAAGATCCCTTTCAGCCATGCGATTTGTGGATCCGAGATAGGTTTCTCGTCCTGCAGATTATTAAAAACTGAAAGGATCCGGATCCCGGAAGGCGAAAACTGTACAGAAATCCAGGGCAATGCTTCCAACAGCGTCGCGGCTGCCGCATAATCCTGGCACAACTCCAATAGCTCCAGGTAGTACGAATCCAGCTGATCAGCCTGGCGGATCTTTTCTTTCAGCACATCGAAGAGCGCCTGGCCAGTAGCGGACCTGACTGTTTTTTTCTCTACGCGTGGCATGTATGCGCGCAGGACGTTGTACATCCGGAAGCTTTTTGCAATTTCTGGCAGTGCGCGCTGCAAGGCAGTGGGCGTACTGATCAGGTAAGCGAAGTTCTGGGCAAACTCTGGCGATCCCTTGTATAATGGGAAATCGGCCAGGTTTGCTTCCAGATATAGCATCAAGGTTTCAATCGATTTGTCGGCCTTTTGCAGGATGTCTTTACGGACTGCTTCTTCCTGGTAGCGGAAAAGCGAGGTAGTATCTTTTAGATCCTGCTTTTTTACACCGGTTGCCGAAAATTCATAGAATCCCGAGTACCAGCCTTCGGCGTACCCGTTCCAGACGATCGCAGCCTCGATCAGCTTTTTCAATGCGGCCTTTTTTCCGTCGACCGCGCCGGCCACTTCGGCCAGCTGGGCGCTGCCGATCAGGGAAGGGATCAGGTTTTCTTCGACGTCCACCAGGGACGGCTTGAGTATTTCGAAAGTCCCTTCTTTTCGTATGGCTTCCCCGATAACGGCGCGGATCTGGGAAATGGAATTAATTAAACTCATTTGCTTGACTTTGGATGTAGGCGCGCTCAGCTGCGACCTTGGTTTTTGCTTCCTGGTAT
>NZ_JBHYGF010000293.1:0-5430 GCF_051859145.1 Dyadobacter sp. | reverse complement strand
TCGTATAGAGTCTGCGACACCATTTCGGCAGTGGTAGCCTGCGGTGTTACTTCAATGCGGGTTGGAAATTCGAGGAATTCGTGGGAGAGCCGCTCTACTTTTTCCGAGAATGTAGCTGAGAAAAGCATATTCTGCCTTTTTCTCGGAATAATTTCCAATAGTTTGCGGATCTGCGGCATAAAGCCCATATCCATCATTTTATCGGCTTCGTCGAGCACCATTACATTCAGGTACTTGACCACAATCTCTTCCTGAAAATACAGATCCATAAACCGGCCTGGCGTTGCTACAATGATATCAACTCCTTTCCGCAAATTCTCGATCTGCGTTTTCGGACCTACTCCGCCGTACAAAACCACCGTGCGGATATCCGTATACTTTGATAATGCACTGATCGCTTCCGAAATCTGCATGGCCAGTTCGCGGGTAGGCGCCATAATTAATGCGCGTGGATGTTCACCTTGGGCGTATCTAATGCGCATTAGAAGCGGCAAAGTGTAGGCAGCTGTTTTCCCGGTTCCGGTTTGTGCAATGCCTAATATATCTTGTCCGGCCAGTGCAAGCGGGATCGCCTGCTCCTGAATCGGAGTGGGTTCTGTGTAGCCCGCTTCTTCAATTGCATTCAGTAATTGGCGGTTGAGCTTAAACTGCTCGAAGTTGTTTTGCGTAGTCTGCATTCGGCAAAGTTACGAAAACTAAGACAGTAGCGGACTTGCCGGCCTTTTACGACTGCCCACAAAACAGGAAAGCACAGCGCTTTCACACTGTGCTTTCTTGTTTGTTTTGGTAAAAATATCAGCCTAACCGCGCTAAAGCTTCTTTCAAAGTTTCAATCTTTGCTTCTGCGTCAGCTTGCTTTTGCCGCTCTTTCTCAACCACATCACCTTTTGCATTCTGAACAAAACGCTCATTTGACAACTTTTTAACAACCGAATCCAGGAAACCCTGCGTGTAGCCCAGCTCTCTTTGCAGGTTCTCTCTTTCAGTTTCCACATCCACTTCGTCGGCCAGATTCACAAAGAACTCATCCGATTTCACACGGAATGAAGTTCCTTCGCCTTCTTCGGTAACATATTGAATAGCCTCCACATTCGCGAGCTTCCGGATCAGACTTTCCAGGCGGTTGTAGCGTTCGGCAGCATCCGTGCGGATTGATAATGGAAGTTCAATCTTTGGACTGATACCTTTCGTATTCCTGATATTGCGTACTGCAGAAACCAGCTCAAACAGTATTTCAAAATCATTCAATAAAGCCTGGTCGCTCTCTTTTGCCTGCGGATACGGAGCAATGCAAATCGAATCGTTTTGTGGCCGCTCTATGATATTCTGCCAGATTTCTTCTGAAATGAATGGCATAAACGGATGCAGGATCCTCATTAACCTGTCAAAGAAGTCGAGTGTAGCATTGTAAGTTACTTCGTCGATCGGCTGCTCAAAACCGGGCTTGATCATTTCAAGGTACTGTGCGCAGAAATCGTCCCAGATCAGTTTGTAGACCGAATTCAATGCATCAGAGATACGGAATTTGGAAAAATGATCGTGTACCTCCGCCAAAGTCTGGTTCAGCTTGCTTTCAAACCATTGAACAGCCAACGCAGATCCGGCCGGATTTTCGATCTGACTATCCACTGTCCAACCTTTTACCAGCCTGAATGCATTCCAGATTTTATTACCAAAATTCCTGCCCTGCTCTACCAGCTTTTCGTCGTAAGGCAAATCGTTCCCTGCCTGCGAGCTGAAAAGCATTCCGGTGCGGATACTGTCTGCGCCGTATTGTTCGATCAGGTCAATGGGATCAGGTGAGTTACCAAGTGATTTAGACATTTTCCGTCCCTGCTTGTCACGCACAATTCCGGTCAGATATACATTTTTAAAAGGATACTGGCCTCTGTACTCATAACCCGCGATGATCATTCTTGCTACCCAGAAAAACAGGATTTCGGGCGCAGTTACCAGATCGTTTGTTGGATAATAGTAGTTTACCTCTTCATTTTCCGGCTCTTTGATCCCATTAAAAACAGAAATCGGCCAGAGCCAGGAAGAAAACCAGGTATCAAGTACGTCGGGATCCTGGGTGATATCTTCTTCTGTCAATGCAAAAAGCTGGTATTCATGCTGCGCTTTGCGCAAAGCTTCTCTTTTGGATTTGGCAATAATGACCGTTCCATCATTCAGATAATAAGCAGGAATGCGGTGGCCCCACCAAAGCTGGCGGCTGATATTCCAGTCGCGCACATTTTCCATCCAGTGACGGTACGTATTCTTGAATTTGGCCGGGATCAGCTGAACAGTATCGTTCATTACATTATCGAATGCAGGCTTGCTGATCTTCTCCATTTTTAAAAACCACTGCTCCGAAAGCCGCGGCTCGATTACCGAATTAGTCCGCTCGGAGTGGCCGACATTGGATTTATATTCCTCTGTTTTAACCAGGTTACCCGATTCTTCAAGCAGCTTGATGATTTTCTTGCGGGCTGTAAAACGGTCTTCACCAACCAGGATCTGCGCCTTTTCATTTAATGTACCGTCTTCATTCAAAAGATCGATAATGGGCAGATTGTGGCGTTTTCCTAACTCATAATCATTGGTATCATGCGCCGGAGTCACTTTCAGACAGCCGGTACCAAAATCCATTTCTACATATTCATCGGCGATAATAGGAATAGCGCGGTTGATCAAAGGGATCAGTACCTTTTTACCAATCAAATGCTGGTAACGCTCGTCGGCAGGGTTCACGCAAATCGCCACATCCGCCATAATCGTCTCAGGCCGGGTAGTAGCAACAGTAACCCCTCCCTCCATCATCCCTCCTCCATTCTCCCCCTCCAAAACATACCGCAGGTAAACCAGCTTCTGATTTACCTCCTTCATAATTACCTCCTCGTCGGAAACGGTTGTCCGCGCCTGCGGGTCCCAGTTGACCATTCTGTGGCCGCGGTATATTTCACCTTTGTTATACAGGTCAATAAAAACGTCGATTACCGAATCGTACAGGTCCGGCTCCATGGTGAAGCGCGTGCGGTCCCAGTCACAGGAAGCGCCGAGTTTGCGGAGTTGTTTGAGAATGATACCGCCATATTTGCGCGTCCATTCCCAGCAATATTCAAGAAATTCCTCGCGGGTAAGGTCCCGCTTGTTGATCCCCTTTTCTTTGAGCATCGCCACTACTTTGGCTTCCGTAGCAATGGACGCGTGGTCGGTACCCGGTACCCAGCAGGCTTCTTTGCCTTCCATTCTGGCTTTCCGGATCAGGATATCCTGGATCGTATTATTGAGCATGTGGCCCATGTGCAGCACGCCAGTCACATTAGGCGGCGGGATTACGATCGTGTAAGGCTCTTTGTCAGGATTAGGTTTGGAGTTAAAAAAACGGTTATCTATCCAATAGGAATACCATTTGTCCTCAATTTCCTGGGGAGCGTATGTTTTGGAAATCATTGTGTAGTCAGAAATTTACCTTAACCGGCAGTTGCGCTTTAAAAGCAGGCAAGTTAGGATTTGCGGCTGATATTTCTAAGAAATCGCCGCTTTGGTTAATGGCAGCCAGACTGTAAAAACACTGCCTTCGCCGGCTTTGCTCTGGACTTTGACGGTACCTTCATGCGCCTCTACCATCTTTTTAACATAACTCAAACCCAGCCCAAAACCTTTTACATCGTGCACATTCCCGGTAGGTACCCGGTAAAATGTATCAAAGATCCGCTGCTGCTGGTCGCGGGTCATTCCTATCCCTTTGTCGGAGATGGAAATGGAGATACCATCGTTTTCATTCCATGTTCTGATGGCGATATGCAGGTGTTCAGGCGAGTACTTGATCGCATTGTCGATCAGGTTGTTCAGGATATTGGAGATGTGTACTTCGTCAGCCGCTACAATTTCTTCCGTCGCTTCAAAATCAAGATTTACAACCCCGTCCTGCTGCTCTATCTGTACACTTTGTCCATTCAATGCTTTTCCGATCAGGTCGTGCATATTGGCTTCACTGATTTTCAGCTTGACGTGGCCTTTATCCAGCAGCGCCATTTGCAGTACTTTCTCCACGTGCGTTCCCAAGCGCTTGTTCTCTTCGCGGATAATACCGAGGTACCGATCCAGTCGCGGACTACCGCCCTCAGGTAACTTCGCCGAATTCTCATGCGCCATTTCTGCTGCCAATGCAATGGTAGAAATAGGCGTTTTAAATTCGTGGGTCATGTTATTGATAAAATCATTTTTGATATCAGAAAGCTTTTTCTGGCGCAGGATTGTGGTAACTGCCATGTAAAAGCAAGCCAGTATAACCAAAATCAAAATACCGGATCCGCCAAACATCACGCCCATATTGCTCAGAATGTAGCGCTGCTGATCGGGAAAAAACACGTACAATGCACTTTGGGCATTCAGGGTTTCACTTGGGAAGAGGGACGCTTTATACGATTTCTGCTCCCATTCACCCGGCCGCAGGCTCGCTGTGGAAAAGATCAGGCTGTCGCCAGCTTGTCCGCGCACTGCAAATTCATAAGGCAGACTGATGCCATTCTGTACCAGTTGCTTTTTAAGCAAAGTATCCAGTAAAAAGCGATTTACGCGTTGTTCAATGGGTCTTTTGGTATAAATAAAATCCTTCATTACCTCTTTCAGCAGCTCAGCGCGGTCTGGCTCAGCTACATTCATGACAACGCCCGACCTGCGCCCGGACTTGCTGCTGGGCAAAGCCACTTTCCGGTTTGCAATGGAACCAGATACCGAGTCCCGGCCCGACTTAGCGCTGTTCTTTGAGGTTCCGGTATCATAAACGCCCCTGAATGCATTTCCGAGCCTTTTTTCATCATCCAGCCGGCGACGCATAAATTCGTCTATACCCGCCATTCCATATTGCTGGGCCTGAAAAAACTCCTCTATAATGCGCTGCTGATGATCCACCATAATGCGGATGTTGGGGCTCAGCACATCAGTAGGTACCGCTTCTGTGATAATCTGGTAATGGATTTCCTCTCCATTCGGCCCGATCGCTATTTCGAGCTTGGGTTGTACAACCCTGGTTTGCTCCGGTCGCGGCTGACTGGTTTGTGGGGCGACGCGTTTCATGGGCATATTTCTGAGCTGGGCAATGCGGTCGAGCTTGCTTTTTTGCTGCTCTGCTTCGATCCTTCGTTGCAGCAAATACATCATTTCCTGCTTTTCCAGCCGGTGCACCACTTCCTGTACCGACTCCGAGACTTTCTGATTGAACTGGTCATTGCGGATCGCTATAGCCTCCCGGATCCAGTACCACTGAAAACCGATCAGGCCAATCAATGCAATGCACATCAAACCAACTATTATTTGAATTTTCCGCTTTGTCATAAAATTTCATTTCGCCGGTGCAACACCTTCCTCCACTTCACCGACATTCTTCCTGTAACAAATTTAAGGTATCAGGTTCTGCCGCATTTGGTTTTAACATTATTT
>NZ_JBHYGF010000292.1:0-5431 GCF_051859145.1 Dyadobacter sp. | reverse complement strand
AGACAAATAAGAAACTGCTGTTAAAAGTGCATTCCCCAATCCGAGCGCATTGTCCCGCAGCGAAGTGGAAAGATCCGGCCTGAATACGAGCAGGATACCTGTGAAGCCGATGAAAATCGCTGCCCACTCGCCTGCATTCAGGGTTTCTCCAATCAACAACCAGGAGAGTAAAGCCAGGAAAATCGGGTAAGTGTACTGATAGGTGGAAGCGCGGCCCAAACCAAGGGTTTGAATGGCATAGAAAAGCATGTAAAGGGACAATGTCCCCACAACTCCCCTGAAAAGCAGCAATCCCAGCTTCCCGCCTTGCTGAACAAGCGGCCGTTGCCGGATACTGCTGAGCACGAAAACCACGCCCACTATATTCCGGAAAAACACCAGCTGAACAATGTGAAATTCACGGCCCAGCCACTTGGATAATGCAGACGTCAGCGAAAAGAAAAATGCCGCTCCGAGCATAAGGTAAATGCCTTTACGGGATGCGTTGACAGGATTGTGTGCAGAAGAGGCCACTTTCAGATTTTGGGACAAAGATAAGCGATCGGGCATTCGGTCGTAAAACGAATGCAATTAGCTACCTTTGCTACCGTTTGGTGCCCGCAGCAATATCAATATTGCTTTTTGTGGCTTAATAGGGAATTCCGTTAAAACCGGAAGCTGTCCCCGCAACTGTAAGTCTGTTCCATTGACCCGATCTTCGAAGCCACTGTTGCAAAACGGGAAGGCAGCGGGCCAAAAGGCGAGCCAGGAGACCTGCCAGATCAATCGTGCTACAACGCTTTCGGAGGAAAAGCAGCGGGCCTGTTACTATCCAGAGAATACCCAGGTGATTTTTGTGCAGCGGATTTTGATTACGGCAGTTATTGCGGCAGGGACTTTTCTTCCGGTCATAATCCACGCCCAAACGGATTCGATTGCTTTGCAGCCGGTTAACATCAAGGGTTTTGTGCCCGAAAAGTTCATGAGCGGACTGAAAGTGCAGCGGATTGACTCGGCCAGCCTGCTTGCCTTTCAATTTCAGAATATCAGTGATCTGCTCGCTATTCAAACACCGGTTTCATTTAACAAATATGGTCCCGGCCAACTTACCACCGCTTTTTTTCGCGGAACATCGTCCAATCACACAGCCGTACTCTGGAACGGACTGAATATTAACTCGCCTACATTAGGCCAAACCGATTTTTCGACCATACCTGTCGCTGGCTTTGATGCACTTTCCATTCAATATGGTTCGGCTGCCAGCATTGTGGGAACCGACGCAGTAGGCGGCAGTATCTTGCTGAACAGTGCTGCTGGAAATAATGGGTTTAAAATTTTACTTGGACAGCAAGTTGAAAGCTTTCACAATCACCAGACCCAGGTTGCTGCCCGCTATGGATCGGCGCTGCGAAACAACTGGCGGATTTCGGGGAAAACGAGTCTTTACGATAACCGGATGAACAACCAATTTCCCTACCGTCAACGACGAGAGTATGCATTGCTGCCATCGGAGGCATTTCAGCGCGGACTGGTCCAGGATATTTTTCTAAATGGTAAAAACAATCAGGAAATCTCTGCGCATGCCTGGATTACCAGCAACAAACTGACCTCCTCACCAGCCGATACGGCAGGGCGCGAGCTCACATTAACCAAAGCTTACCGGGCAATGCTGCGATACAGTTTTGGTGATTTTACGGCACGTGCAGCCTGGGTGCGGGATATCATTGATTATGCGAAAGGCAATTACAACCAGCTCAACCATGCTGTTACGGATAAATTTTCCAATCGCATTGAAAAGGATTTTGACTTGCTTCTGAACCAAAACGGAGGCAATATTTCTATCAAAGCAGGAGCTGAATGGACACATTACCGGACCAGAGTACCTGGCTACGAAATACCTGTCATTACCGAAAACCGCGGAGATTTTTTCCTGCTTACCCGCTGGCAGGCCAATGCAGCTTTTCTTGTTTCCCTCAATCTCCGGCAGGCGCTGGTTACCGGCTACAATCCGCCTTTTACACCGTCACTCGGTGCTGAATATGATCTGGTTGATCTGCCAGGCTATAAATTGAAACTTAAAAGTTCGGTTGCCAGAAGCTATCGTGTGCCTACTTTGAATGAACGTTACTGGAAAATACTGGGCGATCCTGATATCCGGCCTGAAAGTGGCTGGAACAAGGAAGCAGGTCTTGAACAAACAGTAACGATTTCTCCCAAAAGCACATTCAATGCTTCGCTTACAGCTTATCACAACCGGATCAAAGACTGGACTTACTGGAATCCTGTAAAAAATTACCGGGTTGAAAACCTGCAGCAGGTACTTGCGCGCGGACTGGAATTGCAAGCCGGCTGGCGGGGAAATGTGGACGTAACTCAAGTGGGCGCGAACCTGACTTATGCATTTAACAAAAGTGTCCAGGAAAGAGCCTACGATGCTTATTCTGCGGATGTAATCGGCAAGCAGCTGCGTTTCGTGCCGCTTCACACAGCGGGGCTGAATGCATTTGCACAATATAAAAATACAAAGCTGACGGGCCAGCTGCAATTTGCAGGAAAGCGCTACACTACCTTTGACAATACCACTTTTCTGAAAGAATACGCGCTGCTGCATCTCATTGCCGAAACTTCCGTGTCGATTGGAAAGGTATATTTGCGGGTGCAGGGACAGATTAACAATGTAACAAATACGTTTTATCTGAGCGTGCAAAACAATGCACTGCCGGGAAGAAGCTTTGCAATTAACCTGATCGCGGCATTTGATTCCAATGCAAAATCAGCCCGGCGAAATCAGGATTGACATTTTAAAACATTGAAATACACTTTTTATATAAATCCAATCAAGATGAAACAACGATTATCAAGAGTATTATTCTTCATCGCATGCACAGTAACAGTCTGGTCCTGTAACCAAAGTGACCCCGAGCCAAAAGGAGATTTTGCAAGAGGCGTTTTTGTAATCAATGAAGGTAATTTCAGTCAGAACAATGGCGCTATCTCATTTTTCACGAGAGAAAATACAAATGCAGAAGTTGATATTTATGCCAAAGCAAACGGTACCGCATTGAAAGGCGGTGTTCAGGGTTATGCGGCCGCGGGTGAGCAGGGCATAATTCTGGTTGACAATATGAATGCGGGAATGGACAAGATTGAATTTGTAAATGCCTATACTTTCCAAAAACAAGGCACGATCGATTCGCCGGAAATAGATAACCCGCGTGAAGTGGTAATTTCAGGAAACCGCGCCTACGTTTCATGCTGGGGTACCAATGCCGACTACAACTACACAACCGGCTATATCGCAGTGATTGATTTGAACACAAAAAAGGTAACCAAAAAAATCGCGATTGCCGACGGACCTGAAAACCTGGTATTTACGACAGGTAAGTTGTTTGTAGGAACTACCTCCAATACAGGAGGTAAAATTTTGTACGTAGTTGATACAAATACAGAAACTGTAACTAAAACGATTAACCTGGAAGGTACACCTACGCCAATCGGCATTGATGCGAATGGAAAACTGTGGGCTGGTGCGGGTATCAAGGCAGTGAAAATCGATCCGGCTTCCTATGCAGTTGAAACAACTTTGCCGATTGGCACTGACGCAAAAAAATCAGCCGGCAATTTCGCATTGACCAATGACCTGAAATCCATTGTATTTACATTATCCTACTACGATGCCAACTTCGTTTTACACGGAGAAACCTACAAATTCGGAATCGGCGATACGCAGATTAATCTGGCTACTCCGCTTATCAGAAGAGTGTTCACAGGCTTGGCGATTGACCCGTCGCAAGGTTTGATCTATGCAGGTGTTACCCCGTCCTATGCACAGGCAGGTTATGCAGTCCGCTACCGCGCCGACGGTTCGCTGGTAGATTCAGTGAAGGTAAATGTTGCGCCGACTGGCTTTTTCTTCCAGTAAGCTCATTGAAATAAATCAAAAAAGCGCTCCTGAATATTCAGGAGCGCTTTTTCTGTTAATATATCTTGGTGTCTATTTGAAAAACCCTTGTGGATCCGGCATTTTGGCTTTCAGCAGTTCCACAAATTCAAAATTCATTTGTGACAAATCCAGCACCCTGCCTTTGTGCAAATGCTCCCAGGACTTATCGAGCTCATTGAGGTTATAATGTAAAAGCGACAAATTGTATTGTCCGAGTGCGTAAGTAGAGTCCACAGCCGTGGCATGTTTTAAAAGCTCCGCTGCTTCATCCAGCTCTTCTTTACGGCTGGTGATTGCATAAAGTTTGAGGTCAACAGTAGAAAGATCCACCAGCAAAGGCACATTGTCGCCCTGCAGACTAACCCCCTTACTCAGCATCCGCTTGGCATCCACCCAGTTTTCACGCTGGTAAGACACAACCCCCAGCCCCCAGTAAGCTTCTACATTCTTATCATTTAAAAGCTGCGCCAGATTGAAACGGTAGCAGGCAGTATCCAGTGAACCTTCCTGCAAATACTCCCACGCACGCGCAGCGAAAAAGCTGCTTGCCTCTGCGCGGCTCGAAAAGGATTTGTCGCATTCACTCAGGAATCTGATTTCCTCGTCGATCTGCTCGGAAGTTTTACTTACCTCGCCAAACAGCGGAAGAATGCGTCTTTCTTTTAATTCAAGAGGTTTTTTCTGTGCCGTGTTCGTACCCGAGTTGGCAGCACCGGCGCTTGCAAGATGCGTGTTTTGCGCAAGGCCGAATACAGGAATAAGCACCGCAAGCCAAACAAAAACAGATTCTTTCATATCAAACTAAATAGAGAAACAGGTTTTCTATTGTCCAAGGTAAACGGTTTTATCGGGAATGTATTGCATTACTTGCGTTTACTTCTTCCCGCAGATTCTTTGCGTTTTTGCGCGTTTTTTGACAAATCTTTGGGCTTACTGTGGAAAACTTTTTTCTTCTCGTGAAAAGCTCCGAGGAACGTCGGATCCTCTTTCCGCTTCTGATTATCGATTTCGCGTAGCATATCCTGGCGCTCAGGAATTGGGGTCGGCGCAATTTCCAGATCCTCTGGCAATTCCTCTCTCGGAATCTCCATTCTTATAATCTGCTCGATCTTGCGAATGTGGTATTCGTCGGCCATTGTCATAAATGTAATCGCCTCCCCTATCTTGTTGGCGCGACCAGTGCGACCAATCCGGTGCACATAATCCTCATAAATGAGCGGCACATCGAAATTGATCACGTGGCTCACTTCAGTAATATCAATTCCCCGAGCCACCACATCGGTCGCCACCATTACACGCACAGAACCCGCGCGAAATGCTTCCATTGCATTAATGCGTGTATTCTGGCCTTTATTGGCGTGGATCACTTTCAATTCATTTTCCCGCACTACCCGGTTGAGCAGATTGTTATGAACAAGACCTGCCACTTCCCGGCTCCTCGTAAATACAAGTACCCGGTTGAAGTCCTCGCGCGTTTTCAGGAAATAGGAAAGCAGGTTAATTTTGGTG